>CASELS010000072.1 GCA_949288855.1 uncultured Collinsella sp.
CCACCGCTCATTTGCGAGAAGGAACACGTGGACACCCTCATCGAGGCGCTCGGGCGCGTGCTGGGGTAGGGCTGCGCGGCATTTTTCCGCGGACGCACCCGTTGGATCCGTTCGAAACATCAAAACCGTGTTTACCAGCTCTCCCGGACTGTGGGCAGCTGGTAAACACGGTTTTGGCAAAATTGCCTCCCTGCAAAACCAAGTTTGCCAGCGCAAAGAGCAGCGTATGCTCCGGGCGCAGCTGAGATGCAGCAACGCACAGGTAGTATTTCAGTTATTCAATTCTGTTGGGGGAAAGCGCGTCAGAACAAAAAAAGAGCGCCGAGGCGATCCCCGGCGCTCTTGACACATCACTGGAGCCAGCAATCGGACTCGAACCGATGACCCCCGCTTTACGAGAGCGGTGCTCTACCAACTGAGCTATGCTGGCACCTGTTAGAGCATGTGCGCTCCAACGGATGACTATATTACGTGGAAACGTCCTTGCACGCAAGATGCAATGAGCAAAATCCGAGTTATGGGCGTTTTGTCACTAGGTAGGTAAACGCTTCTAAACCATGTTGCCCTCTGTTTTTAGCAAAGCGCTTGGGAACGATGCTTGTTCGGACAGCTTTACGCACCCAGAAATACAAGCGAGCAGGCGAGCGGACGACCCTGTTGACGGGAAGAATGTTCCAGCTCGCACCGCAAAACCATGCTGACGATGCGTCAGTGCAGGTAATACCAGTGGTCTAACAGTTGGGGTTGTTACAACCAGTTGAACAGCAGATAAACAGTTTGTCCTTAAGTGGTATCTTTTTGAAGTACCAAATTACCTGCGGAAACGCAATTTACCGTTCACGGGTAAAACCATACCGCTCGTCTTTCTCTTCACATTTCTTCGACATTTGTACCGAAAGCGTGTATGATGGCTATCAACGGGTCGGGCCGTATGCTCTCTCGTTGAGCCGCTCGACCGAAGCCGCAGGCAAGGAGGACCATGCACACGTTTGAGATCCGTGAACGCTTTTTGCTCGATGGAAAGCCGTTCACGATTCTGTCCGGTGCGATCCACTACTTCCGCGTCCATCCAACTGATTGGCACCATTCTCTTTACAACCTGAAGGCTATGGGTTTCAACACGGTTGAGACCTATGTCCCCTGGAACCTCCACGAGGCAAAGCCCGGCGAGTTCGATTTCTCCGGCGCTCTTGACCTTGCTCGCTTCCTCGACGAGGCCGCTGAGCTGGGTCTTTGGGCAATCGTGCGCCCGTCTCCGTTCATCTGCGCCGAGTGGGAGTGGGGCGGCCTGCCTGCATGGCTTCTTGCCGACCGCGACATGCGCCCGCGTTCGCGCGATCCTCGCTTCATTGAGCGTGTCGCCGCGTATTACGACGAGCTCATGCCCCATCTCGTTGACCGCCAGATCACACATGGCGGCAACATCATCATGATGCAGGTCGAGAACGAGTACGGTTCCTATGGCGAGGACAAGGAGTACCTCCGCGCCATTCGCGACCTTATGCTCGACCGCGGCGTGGACGTGCCTCTTTGCACCTCCGACGGCCCGTGGCGCGGCTGTCTGCGCGCCGGTACGCTCATTGACGACGACGTCTTTGTGACCGGTAACTTTGGTTCCCGCGCGGGCGAGAACTTTGCCCAACTCAAGGCCTTCCATGAGGAGCACGGCAAGAACTGGCCTCTCATGTGCATGGAGTTTTGGGATGGCTGGTTCAACCGCTGGGGCGAGAACGTCATCCGCCGCGACGCGCAGGATCTGGCAGACTCCGTGCGCGAGCTTCTCGAGCTCGATGGAAGCCTCAGTCTCTACATGTTCCACGGTGGTACGAACTTTGGTTTCATGAACGGCTGCTCCGCGCGCCACACCCATGACCTGCACCAGGTCACGAGCTACGACTACGATGCGCCGCTCGACGAGGAGGGCAACCCCACCGAGAAGTGGTACAAGCTCCGCGACGTTGTGCGTGACCTCTTCCCCGACGCTTGGACGGCTGAACCCCTCGTGAAAAAGGCCTGCGCCATCCCCGCCGAGGACATCACCTTCACCGGTCGCTGCGGCTTGTTCGAGAACCTCGACAATCTCTCTGAGCCCCAGCGCTCGCTCTACCCCCGCTCGATGGAGGACATGGGCCAGAGCTACGGTTATACCCTCTATCGCACCGAGATCGAGCGCGACGTTGCCGAGGGAGCCGACGAGCGCATCCGCGTCATCGACGGTCGCGACCGTGCGCAGGTCTTTGTCGAGGGCGAACTCGTTGCCACGCAGTACCAGGAGCACATCGGCGAGGATATCCGTTGCCCGCTGCCCGCCGTACACAACCGCCTCGACATCCTCATGGAGAACATGGGCCGCGTGAACTACGGCCACAAGTTCTTGGCGGATACGCAGCGCAAGGGCATCCGCACGGGTGTCTGCGTTGATCTCCACTTCATCCTCAACTGGGAGACCTACACGCTTCCGCTCGAGGATATCTCCAAGCTTGATTTCTCCGCCGGCTGGCGCGAGGGCACGCCCTCGTTCACCCGCTTCGAGTTCACGCTCGACGAGCCGGCCGATACCTTTATCGACACCACGGGCTTTGGCAAGGGTGTCGCGTTTGTCAACGGCACGAACGTCGGTCGCTATTGGGAGATCGGTCCCATCGCGACCCTCTACGTGCCGCACGGACTTACGCGCGCCGGCGTCAACGAGCTCGTATTGTTCGAAACCGAGGGGCACGTGCACGACGCCATCTCCCTGCGCGCCGAACCCCTCATCCACACACTCGAGACTGAAGGAGTTGAGTGACATGATCGTAGGTGCACGAGTTGACTTCCGCCTCATCCATGGCCAGGTGGGCAACCTCTGGGCTAACGCTCGTCAGGTGAGCCGCTTTATGGTCGTCGACGATCAGATCGCCGAGGATGCCACCCAGAAGCAGGTTCTGCGCATGGCTACGCCCGCTACCTGCAAGCTTTCCGTCCTTCCCGTTGAGAAGGCCGCTGCCAACATCCTTGCTGGCAAGTACGACGCTCAGCGTCTGTTCATCGTGGTCAAGAAGCCCGAGACCTATCTCAAGCTCGCCAAGGCCGGCGTCAAGTTTGACCAGATCATCCTCGGCAACATCACGTCGATGGATATCGTCAAGAGCTACAGCCGAAACATTAACTGCGGTCAGGACGACGTTGACGCGCTGACCGAGCTCCAGAGCATGGGCGTTCCGATGGTTATCCAGCTTACCCCGCAGGACAACCCGCAGGACTTCAAGCTCTAAGTCATTTCATTTGGTGCTGAGCCGTGAGGGGAGATGCACGGCTTGACATAGCGTAAGAACTGTACGTTTACGTTCGAGATTGGAAGAAGGAGGAAAACCATGATTGCTTGGTGGCAAATTCTTTTGCTCACCCTCTATGCAGGCTTCCAGATCATGGACGAGCTCCACTGGTACTCCAGTGCTGGCTCCGCCGTGTTCTCCGGTTTCATCACCGGCCTGGTAATGGGCGATATGGCAACTGGTCTCTTCATCGGTGGTAGCATGCAGCTCACCATCCTGGGCGTCGGCACCTTCGGTGGCGCGTCCCGCATCGACGCTAACTCCGGTACCCTCATCGCTACGGCCTTCGCCGTCAGCGCTGGCATGGACCCGGAGCAGGCGCTCGCCGCCCTCGGCGTGCCGGTGGCCGCTATCCTCGTCTACACCGATATCCTCGGTCGTATGGCCAACACCTTCTGGGGTCACGCCTGCGATGCCGATATCGAGAAGATGAACTGGAACGCCTACAACGTCCACTACCTCATGGGCGCCGTTTCCTGGATGCTCAGCCGCATGGTCCCCGTGTTCCTGGCTCTGGCATTCGGTCAGCCGCTGGTCGAGGCCATCACCACCGCCCTCAATGGCGATCTTGCTTGGCTCGGCACCGGCCTCACGGTTGCCGGTGGCATGCTCCCCGCTGTGGGCTTCGCCATCCTGCTTCGTTACCTGCCCGTTAAGAAGCACGTTGCCTACCTGATCCTCGGCTTCGTGATCGCTGCCCTCATGGGCACCGCCTTCACGAGCATCGCTGGCATCAGCGGCGATGTCGCCACCGTTGCCGGCGCTGCTGGTGCTGAGATCGCTGGCGGCGACTACAACTCGCTGTCCATGCTGACGATCGCCCTCATCGGCTTCGCGCTCGCCTACATCTACTATCAGCAGCATCAGGCCGCTCCCGTTGCCGCCGTCGCTGCTGGTGCGGAGGGAGATGACGACGATGAGCTCTAATACCACTGGCTACAAGCTCACTAAGGCTGACTTCCAGCAGATTAACCGTCGTAACCTTCTCGGCTTCCAGGCCGGTTGGAACTACGAGCGTATGCAGCACTCCGGTTACCTCTGGATCATCCTGCCCCAGCTCCGTAAGATCTACGGGGACAACACCGAGGCCCTGAAGACCGCCGCCCGCACCCAGTGCGCCCCGTTCTTCAACACCTCGAACTTCCTGAACACCATCATTACGGGTATCGACCTCGCCCTCGAGGAGACCGACGGTCTCGACAGCCTCGAGACGGTCGCCTCGCTGAAGACCGGCCTCATGGGCCCGCTCGCCTCCATCGGCGACTCCATCTTCGGCTCCCTGCTCCCGACCATCTTCGGCGCTCTTGCCGCTAACATGGCCATGCAGGGCAACCCGCTCGGCATCTTCATCTGGATTGCCGTCAACATCGTGGTCGACTGGTTCCGCTGCAAGCAGACCTACATCGCCTACGACCAGGGCATGAAGCTCGTCACCACGATGAGCGACCAGCTCAACGCCATCACCGACGCTGCCACCGTCATGGGTGTCTTCATGGTCGGCGCGCTGGTCTCCACCAACGTCGGCATCGTCATCACCGCCCCGATCGATCTGGGTGGCGTGACCGTCGACCTGCAGCACATCGCCAACGTCATCTGCCCCAAGCTCGTGCCTGCGGCGCTCGTTGGCTTCGTGTACTGGCTGCTCGGCAAGAAGGGCATGACCTCGACCAAGGCGATCTTCATCGTCCTGATCCTCGGCATCGTGCTCGGCGCTCTCGGCTGGGTTGCCAAGGGCTAAGACTATCTTGTCGCCTGTGCGGCGCTCCGCGCCTGTCGCTTGGGGCGCCGCACCCCGTTGCAAAACGGAAAGGAGCGGGCGCGCATCTCACGGTTGGAACGTTTTGTTCCCTCCCATTCTCCCGAGGTGCGCGCCCGCTCTTTCGCAAGAAGGGGACGTTGTTAGACGACTCCGTAAGAAAGGTTCGAAGTGAGACCCGAAGTCATTGCCTTCATAGTGTTCCTTATCGTCTATTTCATAGGCACTGAGGGCGCCAAGCGTTACTACAGTGCGCGCATCCAGGCGTTTCTGGCAACGGGGCTCTACGACGAGGCGCTCGACGAGCTTAACAAGTTCCTCCCGCGCATCCTGCTCACCACCTTCACGCAGCACCAGTACCGCTTTCTTGCCCATGAGGGGCGCGGCGAGCGCGAGCTTGCCGAGCGCATGCTCGAGCTTCTGGTGCGTATGCGCAATTCCGCCAAGCGTCAGGCGCAGGTCGACGCGATGGCGTTCAACTACTACACCCGCGCCGGCAACAAGAAGCGCGCTAAGGAGCTTCTTGCCGACCTTAAGCAGGTCAAAGGTGCGGACCGTGCTCTTATTGCCGACTGCCAGCTGACCTACGAGATCGTCTTTGGGCATCGGCACGACATGATCGACAAGATGGAGTCGATGCTTCCCGGTGCAGACGAGGCTCTCACCGGCAAGCTGTATTTCCTGCTGGCAAAGCAGTACGCCAACGCCGGCAACAAGGAGCGCGCACGCAGTTATCGTGCTCGTTTTGACGAGCTGATGGAGGCGCAGCGCCCCACCTCGCCCTCGCAGGGCTAACGCGCCCACTTCGTGGCACCGCCGCGACCTTAGGTTGGATAACCCCGGGAGCTCCAGTTCCCGCAGATATAGGCATATGCCCCAGGCAAGTTGGGGTGTGTATAAAGGAGGTACCTCTCATGATTGGATTCATCCTTACGGGCCACGGCCACTTCTCGAACGGCCTCAAGAGCGCCATCGACATGGTCGCAGGCGAGCAGCCCGCTTTTGAGATCGTCCCCTTCGAGGGCGATAAGGCTGGCGAGTACGGTGACACCCTGCGCGCCGCGATCACCAAGATGCGCTCTGAGTGCGACGGTGTCCTCGTGTTCGTGGACCTGCTTGGCGGCACGCCCTTCAACCAGTCCATGCTCGTCTCTGCCGACGTTGACAACATGGCCGTTGTGGCCGGCACCAACCTGCCGATGCTCATCGAGCTCATCATGACCCGCTCCGACTCCTCCGAGCTCGGCGAGCTCGTCGAGAAGGCGGTCCAGGTGGGTAAGGACGGCGTTATCACCATGGCGCTGCCCACCGCTGGCGCGGACGATGACGACGAAGACGACGAGATGTAAGAACTGACACCTCGTGAGGGGGCGCGCCGCTGCGTCCCCACCGTGCGTGCCCGATCATTCGGGAGAGAGCTATGGCCATGCGAGCCAAGCGGCAGCCGCTCTACGACCAGCTCGTGGACATTCTGTCGGAGAAAATTGAATACGAGTACCGGCCAGGCGACCTCATGCCCTCCGAGCGTGAGCTCTCCGAGCGCTATGGGCTATCGCGCACCACGGTGCGCCTGGCCTTGCAGGAGCTCGAGCGTCTGGGTCTCGTTGTACGCCAGCACGGGCGCGGGACGTTTGTTGCGGACCGCTCCGCCCGCACGACAAACCTCTTGCAGGCCTATAGCTTTACCGACCAGATGATCGAGATGGGCCGCGTGCCCGAGACGACGATTCTCGAGTTCAGCGAGCACGAGGCCGATGCCAAGATGGCCGAGTGCATGCAGATTCGCCCGGGGGACCGCATCTTCAAGCTCAAGCGTCTGCGTTCTGCCGACGGCATGCCCATGATGGTCGAGCGCTCGTATCTTCCGGTGCGAAAGTTCCTCTCTCTCAAGCGCCCGCTTCTTGAGCGCAAGCCCCTCTACGACATTATTGAGAAGGACTTCCACGAAGAGATCAGCGTGGCGGAGGAGGAGTTCTACGCAAGCATCGCCCGCCCCGCCGACGCGCGTCTGCTCGGTATTGGCGAGAACGCTCCGGTGCTCGATTTGGTGCGCACCACCTATAACGTCAGCAACGAGGTCGTCGAGTACACGCTCTCTGTGGCGCGCGGCGACCAGTTCAAATACAAGGTCTATCACCACCGCAGAGACTAGCCAGAAAGGACTAAGAGACATGTTCGAGAAGAGTGTGGATGAGCTCAAGGCGCTCGGTGCCGACATCACCACCGCCGAGATCGCCCAGCAGCCCGACCTCTGGGAGGACACCTTCCAGATCTACAGCGATAACAAGGCTGCCATCGAGAAGTTCCTCGCCGAGGCAAACGCCATGGGCGAGGGCCGCACCGTTGTGGTCTTCACCGGTGCCGGTACGTCCGACTACGTGGGCGACACCTGCGCGAGCTACCTCCGTCGCGCCGGTGACACCGACACCTACGACTTCAAGCCCATCGCGACGACCGACATCGTCTCCGCCCCGTATGACTGCCTGCGCGCCGACGACCCCACCATCGTGGTCTCCTTTGCGCGCTCGGGCAACAGCCCCGAGAGCCTTGCCGCCGTGCAGATTGCCAAGCAGGTCGTGAAGAACGTCAAGTTCCTGAACATCACCTGCGCGCCTGAAGGGCGTCTCGCTGTCGAGAGCGCCGACGACCCGGACGCGCTTACGCTCCTCATCCCGCGCGCCAACGACCGCGGCTTTGCCATGACGGGCAGCTTCAGCTGCATGACGCTGCTCTCGACTCTTATCTTCGACACCGCCTCCGACGAGCAGAAGAAAGCTTGGGTCGACGAGATCGCCGATATGGGCCGCGAGGTCATCGCGCGCGAGGACGAGGTCGCGGCGTTTTTGGCGGGCGACTTCAACCGCGTGAC
>CASELS010000073.1 GCA_949288855.1 uncultured Collinsella sp.
CATGTGGCGCGCGGCCACGGTTGGTGGTACGACCATTGTCGCCCGACCCACGGAGCCGCGACAGGGGGAGGGCCCAATGTTCAGCTCATATCGTCTATATCTAGACGCGACCAACACGGACGCGTACGCTTTCAGTCGTACACCTACAGATGGAGGCCTCTATGGCGGCGACCTATTCGTTCGGGCAAACGCTTGTCATCGTTAACCCTACGGCCCATTCCGGTGCCGCGGGCACCATCGCGGAGAGGCTGAGCCGCTTTCTCACCCTGTACCTCCACGCGGGCAGCTCTTTTGAGGTCAGGCGCACCGAGCGTCCGCGCCACGCAACGGAGATGGCGGCAGGTGCCGCAGGATACGACACCGTACTCGCGCTCGGTGGGGACGGCGTCATCCACGAGGTCGCCTGCGGCCTCATGACCATCCCCGAGGCGGAGCGGCCCGTTCTCGGTGTAATCCCCGTGGGCTCCGGCAACGATTTTGCGCGGACCCTCGGCATTCGCGAAGTGACGTGCGATGCCGACCTGGTGCAGACCCTCACCTGCGAACCCACGCAAATCGACGTGGGGCGAATCCGCTACACGTCCTCCGCCGACGCTGCCGCGCCGCTCGATACCACAGAATACTTTGTAGAGACCTTCTCCTTTGGACTCGACGCCGCTATCGCGCACGGCACCGCCTCGCTGCGACGCACCACCAAGCTCGCTGGCGCGCCCCTGTACACGTTAAGCGGACTCAATGTCTTCGGTGCGCACTACCGCAGCTATCCGGTGCGCCTCAGCCTCGACGGCGGCGAGAAGCGCAATCTCAAGACTATTATCTGCGCCGTGCAAAACGGACCCACCTACGGCTCGGGGTACCGCATTACGCCCGATGCCGACCCGCAAGACGGTGTCTTTGACATCTGCTATGCCACAGGTCCCTTGCCCCGCGCCCTCGCCCTTCCCGTCTTCCTCTCCGCCAAAGAGGGAAAGCACGTCACCAACCGCCACGTCACCATGGGCCGTGCGCGCACGGTGTCGGTCGACTTTACCGACGGCGCCTATCCCGCGCAGGCAGATGGAGAGGCTCTCGAGCTCAGGCGTGCAGAGATCGATCTTCTCCCCCGCGCGCTCACCGTGCTTGCTCCCGCACGGTAACGCACCTGCCCGGGACGCTCCCCTAACAACTCGGCTCTCCTAGCTAGACACTCCTAGCTATGGGGTCGTTTCAAAGTTCCGTTAAGGTGCCTGCATCTTAAAAACGTTCCGCTACTATGGTGAGTTCGAGTGAAAGGGGGCCATTATGGCAAAGAAAAACATTGCTCAGGAATTCATCGAGTTCGTCAGTCGCGGCAACGTCGTCGACCTCGCCGTCGGTGTCATCATCGGTGGCGCGTTCACTTCGGTGGTGAACGCTCTCGTCACCAACCTCATCCAGCCGCTCATCTCCGCGATCGGTGGCAACCCCGAGGTCAAGGGCATGGCGCTCGTGCTCAACGGTCAGACGATCGACTTCGGCGCCTTCATCTCCGCGGTCATTAGCTTCCTGATCACCGCCGTCGCGGTCTTCGCCATCGTGAAGGGCATGAACACGCTGAACGACATCAAGAACCTCGCCGCCGAGAAGGCCGGCCTTGCCAAGAAGGCCGAGGAGGAGGCCGCTCCCGAGCCGCGCACCTGCCCGTACTGCAAGCAAGAGATCGCCGACGACGCCACGCGTTGCCCGCACTGCACCGCCAAACTCGAGGGCTACGAGAACCCCATCGAGTAGTTTTTTCAACTATTCAACAATCTTTGCGGGCACGCCCAACTACAGCGTTCCTGACTCAGAAAAAGCCCCCTGCCTATCTGCGAAAACAGAACAGGCAGGGGGCTTTTCTTATCTCGCTACTCGTGCAGGGGCGCGAAGATTGTTGAATAACTGAAAAACCGCTATATGACAACCGCTAAATCGTCTCGAGCGCCTGGGCAACATCGGCGATGAGGTCCTCGGTGTCCTCGAGGCCACACGAGAGACGCACCATATCGGGCGCGATGCCCGCGGCGGCGAGCTCCTCATCGTTCATCTGACGGTGCGTTGCGTTAGCGGGATGCAGCACGCAGGTGCGCGCATCCGCCACGTGCGTAGCGATCTGCGCGACGTGCAGGTTCTTCATGAACTGCTCCGCTGCGGCGCGACCGCCCGTAAAGCCAAAGCTCACTACGCCGCACGAACCATTAGGAAGGTACTTCTGCGCAAGGTCGTACCACGGGTCATCGGGAAGCCCGGGGTACTTGACGAAGCGAATCTTGGGGTGGTCGTGCAAGAACTCGGCCATGGCCTGACCGTTTGCGCAATGGCGCGGCATACGCACGTGGAGACTTTCGAGACCCACATTTAGGAGGAACGCGTTCTGGGGGCTCTGGATGCTGCCCAGGTCGCGCATGAGCTGCGAGGTCGCCTTGGTGATGAAGGCGCCCGCCTGACCGAACTTCTCGGTGTAGACCACACCGTGGTAGGTCTCATCGGGCGTAGTGAGGCCCGGGAACTTGTCCGCATGCGCGTCCCAGTCAAAGTTGCCGGAGTCGACGATAGCGCCGCCCACGGCGGCACCGTGACCGTCCATGTACTTGGTGGTCGAGTGCGTCACGATGTCGGCGCCCCACTCGATGGGTCGGCACATGACGGGTGTCGGGAACGTGTTGTCAACAATCAGCGGCACGCCGTGGGCGTGCGCTGCCGTGGCGAAGCGCTCAATATCGAGCACGTCGAGGGCGGGGTTGGCGATGGTCTCACCAAAGACCGCCTTCGTGTTGGGCCTGAATGCACCCTCAAGCTCCTCATCCGTGCAGTCGGGCGCAACAAAGGTGCAGCTTATGCCCATGCGCTCAAGCGTGTGGGCGAGCAGGTTGAACGTACCGCCATAGATGGCCGAGCTCGCGACGATATGATCGCCCGCGCCGGCAATGTTGAAGACCGCGAAGAAGTTCGCCGCCTGGCCGGAGCTCGTGAGCATAGCGGCCGCACCACCCTCGAGCTCGGCGATCTTTGCCGCCACGGCATCGTTGGTGGGGTTCTGCAGGCGCGTGTAGAAGTAGCCCGACTCCTCGAGGTCGAACAGGCGACCCATATGCTCCGAGGTGTCGTACTTCCATGTCGTCGACTGGTAGATGGGCACTTGGCGCGGCTCGCCGTCGCCGGGTCGGTATCCGCCTTGCACACATACCGTTCCGATATGCTGGTCCATGGCTCCTCGCTTTCGCAGACAGTTAATCACATGTTGCAAAAGCTTACCCCAACGACGCGGCGCCGCGCACGCCGAGGCGGGCCGTTACCCGCGTGCAATCTTTAGCGACGCACCCGGCTCAGCTAAATAGCCAGCAGCCAACGGTCCCCTCATGGCAGCTGATGCGCGCCGTGTCCGCTTCTATCACATTGGAGATGCCCAGGTCGTCGAGAAGCTCCACCCGATGGTGGTCGAGCTCCCATCGCATACCGACCTCTGAAACGCACGCATGGGGCGAGAGCACCATGAACGAGAAGCGCCTGCCCTGAGCACCGTCCATCTCCCACGTGCCGCCAGCCTGGAGCACGCGCCCCTCGAATCCGTCCTCTACAAGCTCGACGGGGGCGTTGGCACCCGCCGCATCGGAGCGGCGAAACGCGGCAAGGCGGCCGAGCACACCGAGAAGATGGTCGGGATTGCCGCCCGCAAAGCACGTGGTGCGCACGCTGGCCCCGGGCCAGCGCCGCTCGATCTCGCCGAGCGCAAGGCCCAGGTCGGTATCGTCTTTATGGGGGTTATAACGCACGACGGCAAACGGGGCGTCCGGCATCCGACGCTCGGCGCGTTCGACCTCGCGCGCGCCTCGCTCCCCCACCGAGTCACCGTCGCCGCAGAACAGATCGCACGTAAGGCCCGCAGAGGTGAGCGCATCGAGCCCGCGGTCGATAGCGACCACACGGGTGCAGCCAACCGCGGCGCATCTTACCGTGGCGGACGAGGACGGCTCCGGCGAGCCGCCCACCAAAAGAACGGTCTCGGGAACGTGTGTCGCGACGTCGCGGGCCCCTGTCATTGCTGCCTCCTCGTTTCTGCTCCCGTGCATGGTAGCAAATAGCGGACGGACAGGCCGTGCGGAAGCCCGTAGGAGCCAACTTCCGTTGACACTCCCCCGCCAACCGTCAAGCCAGCCATCGCTTGTACGGACATATAAAACGCTTACGAACCCATAGCTACCATCCCCTGACTTAGGTGATAGACAAAATCGGCCGAATGGTATGCTGGTTTTGGTATGGGCTTTCACCGCAAGAGCGCACGAGGGCATAGGACATACCCCCGGACGCTCCCGCCCCCATCCAATATCTATCGGTTCGCGATGCGCATGCGCGTCGCGCTGTCGAGGGGAAGTGCCTCGTGGAAAAGAAGCCAGAAGCACCTGATACCGCCACTGCAACCGCAACCACGCAAAAGCCCGTGCGCCGGACCCGCCGCACCAAGGCAAAGGCAGAAAAGCCGCTCCTCATCATCACCGAGGACGACCTTTACATGTTTGCCAACGGCACCTGGCTGCGCAGCTGGGAGAAGCTCGGCGCCCACCCCGACGAGCAGAACGGTGAGCCCGGCTGGCACTTTGCCGTATGGGCACCCGATGTTAAGAGCGTCCATGTCGTGGGCGACTTCAACGGCTGGGATTCTTGGGCCAACCCCCTCGAGCAGCTCGCTCATAGCGGTGTCTGGCAGGGCTTTGTCCCCCGCCTGCCGGAAGGTGAGCTCTATAAGTATGTGATTGAGACGCAGGACGGCACGCTTCTTTACAAGGCCGACCCCTACGGCTTCTTTGCCGAGAACGTCCCCGGCACGGCATCCCGCCTCATGGATATCACCGGGTATGACTGGAAAGACGGCGTCTGGATGCGCAACCGCGCGCGCCGCGACCACATGAAGCAGCCCCTCAACATCTACGAGGTGCACTTGGGCAGCTGGCGCCGCCACGGCAACGATCCGCAGGGCGAACCGGACGAGAACGGCAACTACCCGGGCCCGGGCGACCCGTTCCCCGCGCAGCGCGGCACCTACTACACCTATGACGATCTCTCGACCGAGCTCGTCGAGTACGTGCGCGACATGGGCTACACCCATATCGAGATCCTGCCCGTGATGGAGCATCCCTTCGACGGGTCCTGGGGCTATCAGCCGACCGGCTACTTTGCCGCCACCGCGCGTTACGGCACGCCCAAGCAGTTCATGCACTTCATCGAGAGCTGCCATAAGGCGGGTATCGGCGTGATCCTGGACTGGGTGCCGGGCGGCTTCTGCGCCAACGCCGAGGGCCTCGCAACGTTTAACGGCAAGATGCTCTACGAGCGCGAGATCCATCCCAACTGGGGCACCCATAAGTTCGACTTCGGTCGCGGCGAGGTGCGCAGCTTCCTTGTCTCTAACGCCCTCTTCTGGCTCGAGATGTTCCACGCCGACGGTATCCGCATGGACGGCGTGTCGAGCATGCTCTACCTGAACTTTGGCGTCGACGACCCCGGCCAGAAGAAGTTCAACAAGTACGGCACCGAGGAGGACCTCGACGCCTCCGCCTTCATCCGCCAGGTCAACTGCGCCGTAGGCCGCGAGTTCCCCGACGTCATGATGATCGCCGAGGAATCCACCGCCTGGCCGCTCGTCACCTATCCTCCCGAGGAGGGCGGACTCGGCTTCCACTACAAGTGGGACATGGGCTGGATGAACGACACCCTGCACTATATGCAGACCGACTTCCCGTGGCGCCCGGGCGCGCACCGGCTCCTCACGTTCTCGCTCATGTACGCCTTCAACGAAAACTTTGTCCTGCCGCTCTCCCACGACGAGGTCGTGAACGGCAAGTGCTCGCTCATGGGCCGCATGCCCGGTGACCAGTGGCGCCAGTTCGCGGGGCTCCGCACCCTCGCCTTCTACCAGATGGCCCACCCCGGCGCACAGCTCAACTTCATGGGCAACGAGATCGCGCCCTTCATCGAGTGGCGCTATTACGAGTCGCTTGAGTGGTTCCTTGCCGACGAGTTCGACGCGCACCGCAACCATCGCGAGTTCGTGCGCGCGCTCAACCACCTCTATCTCTCTGAGCCCGCGTTCTGGGAGAACGCCTACACCGAGGATGGCTTCACCTGGATCGACCCGGACAACAACGAGCAGTCGATCATCTCCTTCACGCGCCACGGCAGCAAGAAGAAGGACGACGTCATCGTGATCATCAACTTCGATCCGGCGTCGTACGAGACCTTCCGCATGGGCGTGCCGCGCGAGGGCGACTGGCAGGTCATTTTCAACTCTGACAAACCGGAGTTCGGTGGCAGCGGTTACATGCTCGACAAGCTCGAGGGGGCCGTGTGCTCGAGCGAGCCCTATCCGTGGAACGGCTGCGACAACTCCATCACGCTCGCGCTCCCCGGCCTCTCGGGCATCGTGCTGAAGCGCATCGGGAAGAGCTCCTATGTGCCGCCGAAGCCCAAGAAGAAGCCCGCTGCCAAGGCCACCACGAGGGCCGCTGCCAAGGCCACCGCTAAGCCGGCTGCCAAAAAGACCACCTCGAAGCCGCGTGCCGCCAAGGACACCGCCGCTGACCGGAAAACGAAGGCGTAACGTTTTACCATGAACCCGATTTGCGCGATAATGGAAAAGTTGTGTTCGCCTAGCAACTCGGCACCTGCCGACAGAAAGGACCCCATGAATAAGATCTTTGACAGCAAAGAGGAGTTCATCGAGGGCTATAAGGCCTCGATCATGTCCCTCTCGGGCAAACCCTTTGAGAAGACGAGCGACCTCGACCGCTTCACTGCACTCGCAAAGCTCATCGCCGGGCGTGCCCGCGCCATCCAGACCGATACCGAGAAGCGCGTCTCTGCCGAGAAGAAGAAGCGCGTCTACTATTTCTCCATCGAGTTCCTCATCGGCCGCTTGCTCGACAACTACCTGCTGAACCTCGGTGTGCGCGACATCGTCAAGGAGGGCCTCGCCGATCTTGGCGCCGACCTCGACGAGCTCTGCGACTTCGAGCCCGATCCCGCGCTCGGCAACGGCGGCCTCGGCCGTCTTGCGGCGTGCTTCCTCGACTCGATGGCCCATGAGGGCATCGCCGGCTACGGCAATGGCATGCGCTACCGCTACGGCCTCTTCAAGCAGGAGATCGTAAACGGTGCCCAGCACGAGACGACCGACGAGTGGCTCTCCCACGGCTACCCCTGGGAGGTCCGTCGCCCCGACCGCGCCGTGCGCATCGGCTTCGGCGGTCACGTCGTGGGCGTGGAGAAGGACGGCCGCATGGTCTTCCATACCGAGGGCACGCAGGACGTCCTCGCGGTCCCCTATGACATCCCCGTCGTGGGCTACGGCGGCGAGACCGTCAACAAGCTCCGCGTCTGGAGCGCCGAGCCCGTCGAGGAGCAGTTCGACCTCGAAGCCTTCAACCGCGGCGACTACGCCGGCGCCGACGCGCACCGCGCCGAGGCCGAGGCGATCTCCGCCATCCTCTACCCCAACGACGCCGGTGAGCACGGACGTCTTCTGCGCCTCAAGCAGGAGTACCTCTTTGTCTCCGCAGGCATCTACAGCCTGCTCGACACCTTTGAGAAGGACTTCGGCGCCAACTGGGAGCAGCTGCCCGACTACGTCGCCATCCACACCAACGACACCCACCCGGCCATGTGCGGCCCCGAGCTCATGCGCATCCTCATGGACGAGAAGGGGCTCGAGTGGGACGTCGCGTGGAAGATCATCCTCCCCGAGGCGCTCGAGAAGTGGCCCATCTCCACGTTCTCCAAGCTGCTGCCGCGCGTCTACCAGATCATCGACGAGATCAACCGCCGCTACAGCGACAGCTTCGACCGCACCTCCGAGGACTGGCAGAACCGTCTGCGCAAGACCGCCATCCTCTGGGACGGCGAGGTCCGCATGGCGAACCTCTCGGTCATCTGCTCGCACTCCGTCAACGGCGTGGCCAAGATCCACACCGACATCCTCGAGCGCGAGACGCTGAAGCAGTTCTATGAGCTCACGCCGCAGAAGTTCAACAATAAGACCAACGGCATCTCGCACCGTCGCTTCCTCGCCGAGGCGAACCCCTCCTACACCAAGCTCATCAACGAGGCCATCGGCACCGGCTGGCTCGACGACGCCGCCGAGCTCGAGAAGCTCAAGGACTTTACCGACGACCCGGCGTTCCTCGAGCGCGTGGGCGAGGCCAAGCGCGCCAACAAGGTGCGCCTTGCCAAGTACGTCAAGCGCGAGTGCGGTCTCGACATCGACCCCAACTCGATCTTCGACGTCCAAGTGAAGCGCTTCCACGCTTATAAGCGCCAGCTCCTGAACATCTTCAAGGTGATGGACATCTACAACCGCCGCCTTGCCGACCCCAACTTCCGCGTGGCGCCCACCACCTTCATCTTCTCGGGCAAGGCCGCGTCGAGCTACGCGTTTGCCAAAGAGACCATCCGCCTCATCAACTCGGTCGCCGACGTCATCAACAACGACCCGCGTGTGAACGAGGTCATGAAGGTCTGCTTCATCCCCAACTTCCGCGTATCGAACGCTCAGCTCATCTACCCCGCCGCCGAGATCTCCGAGCAGATTTCCACGGCCGGCATGGAGGCCTCGGGCACCTCGAACATGAAACTCATGATGAACGGCGCGCTCACGCTCGGCACCATGGACGGCGCCAACATCGAGATCGTGAACCTCGCCGGCATCGAGAACGAGAAGATCTTTGGCCTCACCGCACCCGAGGTCGACGAGCTCCGTGCAAGCCATATGCACTTCGCATGGGATATGTACAACAGCGATCGTGACCGTTTAGGGCGCGTTATTGACGAACTCACCGATAACACGTTTGCTCATCTCTCGGGTGACTTCGAAAGCATCCATAATGAGCTCATGAGCGGAAACGATCATGACTTTGTCATGAAGGACTTCCGCTCCTACGTTGACGCGTGGGAGGAGCTCACCGCCAGCTATGCGGACCGCAAGAGCTGGAACCGCCGTGCGCTCATGAACACCGCGTCTTCGGGTTGGTTCTCGTCCGACCGCACCATCCGCGAGTACCGCGACGAGATCTGGCACGCGTAACGGGTCGCGTCATTGCACGACGGCGCATCCCCATCAAGGCATCCACGGGGCGGACTCACCGTCCGCCCCGCTCGATAGCAAGGTCTATAGGGTTCAGGGATTTTGAAGGAGAACATCGATGAGTAGAAAGCAATGCATCGCGATGCTCCTCGCCGGGGGGCAGGGCAGCAGGTTGGGGGCGCTCACCGCTAAGATCGCCAAACCAGCCGTCTCATTCGGCGGCAAGTACCGCATCA
>CASELS010000074.1 GCA_949288855.1 uncultured Collinsella sp.
CGCTCCGGACATCCCCTACATCAACGCCATCTACGTCGAGAAGGACGAGCTGCTGGACGTGGGCTACGGCGCCAAGGGCATCGGCGAGATCGCCACGATCCCCACCGCGCCCGCGGTCCAGAACGCCTACCGCGCCCTCACCGGTGAGCTCCAGACCGAGCTCCCGCTGCGCCACACGTACTACTCGCGCGACTA
The DNA here is from genome assembly GCA_949288855.1 of uncultured Collinsella sp. Lineage (GTDB taxonomy): Bacteria > Actinomycetota > Coriobacteriia > Coriobacteriales > Coriobacteriaceae > Coprousia. The sequence goes on from CASELS010000074.1 coordinate 196, forward strand.
GGCGCTCGCGTCCGACCCACCCCTGCGACCAGGCTTCCCCCGAGTCGCACGCCCTGTGAGAGGGCCCGCCGGTTTGCCATGCCCGGCGGGCCCTCGTTTTTCTCGCTCGTGTATAGGTTCTTTCATGCTGTGGTAGGATGTAATCAGTAAACCCGTCTGGCCTCTCAACGATGCACACTGGCGGGTCTTCTTTTATCTCGATACGGGGGCGCGATGGAGTATTCAAAGCCTTGGCTCACCTTTGAGAAGCAGGCTGACCTGCTGATTAATGAGCGAGGGCTCATCGCTGACCGTGACCGCCTTATCGCCCATCTTGCTGATATTGGGTATTACCGACTGAGCGGATACTGGTACAACTTCAAACGTAAGCCTGTTTCCGATGAGGATGGCGAGAAGGACGAGCGGTTTGTCGAGGGGACGACCTTCGAGCAGGTGTGGAAGCTCTACGTCTTCGATCGACAGTTTAGGCTCGTTGTACTCGACGCCATCGAACGCATCGAGGTTTATTTTCGCACGCAACTCGCGTATGAACTTGCCGGGGCAACGGGGCCGTTTGGTTTTCTGGATCCCAAGAACCTTCCTCGTCTGACGCAGGAGGATTACGAGGAGTTTCGCGAGCGATGCGAGGACGAGTTCGAACGATCTCGCGAGCCTTTTGCTGTTCACTTCAGAGAGCAGTACGGCGATGCGCACAGTCTTCCTCCGTATTGGATCCTCGTGAACTTGATGGACTTTGGCACGATGCTTCGTCTCTATAACGGGGCGTCACCGGCAATCAGAAACAAGCTGTCCGGTGATTTGGGCATCTCGTCTCGGGTTCTAAAGTCCTGGCTTGTTGCCATTAACACCGTGCGAAACATCTGTGCACATCATGGTCGCCTCTGGAACAGGGGCATTGGTACCAGGCCGATTATTCCTGCAGCGGAGAAGGACCCTGAGTGGCACGAGCCATTTAAGGTGCGGTCGGACAACATGTTTGGCATTCTGACCATATTAAGCTACCTGCTCGATAGAATCGCTCCGGAGACCTCCTGGCGCGAGAGGCTCTTCAGGCTACTGAAGAATCTGAATGATGATGAGCTGAGACGCATGGGGTTTGTTGAGGGATGGCACGAATGCCCGATCTGGAAGCGTCATTTGGAGCAGGTTTTAGCGTGTGATGTCGGTTTAAACGGCGGTAAAGAACTCTGACGAACTTGTTGGGATGATTAGCCAATCAATCAAGAAGACATTTGTCGAGTCGAGTACGACCTTACGCCGGCTCATGGTAGGGCTCCATCCTCTTGAGCTCGAGTGTGACTCCATCGGGGATGAGCGTCTTGTACGTGCGCAGTGACTTCGGACTGGTGGTGAGCCCCGTAAGCGCCGTGGTAGGCAGGTCGCTTCCAAGGACGTAGCCAACGACGACGCGCCAGCTGGCCCCGTCCTCGCTCAACTCGATGCCCTCGAGAGCTGTGTACCTGGCCTCCGGGATGAGCTCCACGAGGATCTCAACCGCTCTCTTTGCTGCTGCCTGCGCCGACGTGACGTCCATGACGAGTCCTCCAACCATGTTGTTTCTTTCTCATCAAGTGTAGCGCGCTCGCGTTCAAGCTCTTGAGGGGGCTCCTCCTCATAGTTCATGAGTCTTCTGCGCCTCCCTTGGGGAGTACGACCCTAGCACGGGGGAAGTAGGTCTTGTTTTTGCAGCCGTCTTCTATGTAGCTGCGTTCTCAGTTCAAGGCAGTCGAGTCTGGGCCTCCATCGTGCCTGCGGCTTCGAGGAGCGTGAGGCGGCGCAGACCCCTTGGGGCGAGGAGATCGTGGTCTGCGAGCGAGTGATCGAATCTAGTGCCGCCTAATCCAGCATGCCCTCACCGGCCTCGACCAGGTCGCGCGCCAACTCCTGTCCGGCAATCGCCTCGTCGAGGCGCCGCTGGTAGTACGTCATGCCATTCACGGTGATGTCAATCCTGAGACCAATCTCCGCCTGCTGGTAGAGGCTGAGCGCGCGAAGCGGGTCCCGCTCGATTCCCTGCTCCCAGGCACTGGGGTCTATGAGGAGCTTGGCAATTCGCACGGCTGGCTGCGCGATCTCGACGATTCCGTCTGCGAGCTCGAGGCTGCGCTCCCAGAGTGCCTTCGCCTTGGGGAGATCCCTCTGGCCCGTGATGCCACGACTGTACATGTCACCGAGCTTGTACGCAGCCTCGCATGAGGGGGCGAGCGCGACGGCGAGGGCATAGCAGCGATATGCCTTCTGCAGGTCCTTCTCGCCGATGCGGCCGTATTCGTAGATGTAGCCAAGGTTGACGATGGACTGGTAGCAGCCGTGCTCCATGGCCATCTCGTAAAGCTCCGCAGCCTTGGCGTAGTCCTGTTCCACGAAATCGCCCATGTAGTACAGCGCCCCGAGGTCGTTCATGCACGCGGCGCTTCCAGCGCTGATTCCGAGTTTGTACCCGAGTACGAGAAGCTCGGCTATGCCGTCATTGAATGGGGCAAGGTCACGGATGCGCTCGCCGTTCTCGGCGACGAAGCGCGCGAACGCATCCCCTCCGGACGAGAAGGCAACCTTTCCCAGCTCCTTGAGCAGCTCGTTGGCGTTGTCGATCTCCGCTTCATCGTGATAGTCCAGGTTTGTCTCGTGGAACGTGACGTCTATCCCGCTGAGCTCGGCAATGCGTTCAATGTCCTCACGCGAGACGTTGTAGGCTCTGTTCTCCATGCTGGCTCCTTCATACGGACCTATTTGATAAGTCGCTAAAGTTGAGCGCGCTGTTGTCCTACTCCAGCCACCAGTCTACGTCTACGGAGCAGGTAACCTCGATGGGCTCCGGGTTGATGTTGGGCATCGGGTTGGAATCGGGGCTGAACGCGCTCTCCGCGTGGCGGTAGTCGGAATAGCAAAACCCGTCCGTCGGCCGGTTGTAGCGAATTTGCCTCACCTCACCGAGACGCTTCCCGGATGCGGCGGCAAGCGCCTCGGCACTGCTCCTCGCCTTAGCAAAAGCCCTTCCAAGCAGCTTTGCCTCCTCGGCATCCTCGTCCTCGAGCGAGAAGTGCACGTTGATCGACGCCTTGATTTCGCTGCTGGCGAGCGCCGTCCAGACTGAGGAGACATCGTGCTCGGCAAGGCGGATGCGCAGCGACCCGCGGGCACTGTACTCGAAGCCTCCGGACGTGCGCCCGTAGCGTCTTCGGTTGGCGTACGAGGAGTAGTGCGACAACTTGAGTTCCTCGTTCAGACCAAGCGCCCCGAGTGCCTCCTTGGCCCGCTTGGCGTCCGAGCCGTACCGTTCGGCGCACTCGGCCTGGTCCTGGCCATGCCACTGGAACCAAATGGAAAACTCAGCGATGTCTGGCTCTGCCTGCTCCTCAACAGTTGCACTCACGCATACGACCGGCTTCTCGATGCTGCTCATGGCCTCTCCCTTCGTCGGGGTATCCGTATCATGAGCGTATACGGGGGACCGGACAATAATTCGGTCTGAGAGGTTAAGGGATGCACGCTTTACCGCCAAATCTTTACCGCCAGTGGCGGTAAAACCCTATCGGAGCGTGGAGGACAAGATTATTCTGTCGAGAATAATTCTGTGGAGAATAATCTTGCGGCCGAGAAGAACGCGCCGCTTCTAGCACCGCCCATCAATCAACGCTCCCGTCACGCTACGGAAACACGCATAGGGCAAAGTTAACCACTGCATAGCCGATGCCGCCCCGCGCGCCAAACGAGAGGCCCTTCATGTTTGACTTCTTCATGTCTGCCATCACCGCCCTGAACGACAACGTGCTGTGGGGCGTCCCCATGGTCGTGCTGATGCTCGGGAGCGGCGTGTTTTTGCTCTTCGTCACCCGCGGCGTCGTGTTCTCGCGCTTCAACGTGGTCATGCGCTACACCACCAAGACGCTCTTCCAGCGCGCCGACCCGTCGGGGGCGGAGCGCGCCGACCCGTCGGGGGCGGGGGAGGGCACCATCTCGCCCTTCCAGGCGGTGTGCACCGCGCTCGCGGCGACGCTCGGCACCGGCAACATCGTGGGCGTGGCGCTCGCGGTGGCCACGGGCGGCCCGGGGTCGATCTTCTGGCTGTGGCTCTCCGCGCTGGCCGGCATGGTCATCAAGTTCTGCGAGGTCACGCTCTCGGTGGCCTACCGCACGCGCAACGAGCGCGGCGAGATCGTGGGCGGCCCCATGTACTACATCTCCTGCGGACTGGGCAAGACCTGGCTCGCGATGCTGTTCGCCGCCTTCGGCTTCCTCGCGTCCTTCGGCATCGGCGCGAGCGTGCAGGCCAACTCGCTCGCCGGCAGCGTGAACGCCACCTTCGGCGTGCCGCTACCCGTCATCGGTGCCATCGTGGCGCTGCTCGCGGGACTGGTCCTCATCGGCGGCATCACCCGCATCGCGCAGATCACCGAGAAGCTCGTGCCCTTCGCGGCCATCTTCTACCTGCTCGGCGCCGCGGCGGTGCTTGTGGTCAACGCCGGCGAGATCCCCGCCGCCATCGCCCAGATCTTCCGTGACGCCTTCACCGGCACGGCCGCCACGGGCGGCTTCCTGGGCGCCACGGTCATGTACGCGTGCCGCGTGGGCATGTCGCGCGGCGTGTTCACCCACGAGGCGGGCATGGGCTCGGCGCCCATCGCGCACGCCTCCGCCGACACCGACCACCCCGCCCGCCAGGGCCTGTGGGGCACCTTCGAGGTGTTCTTCGATACCATCGTCATGTGCACGATCACGGGCCTCGTGATCATCACCTCGGGGCTGTGGCACGCCGACCCCATGATGTCCGAGGGCGCCATGAGTTCGGCGGCCTTTGGGCAGAGCATCCCCGGCGGCCAGTACATCGTGACCGTGGGCCTCATGCTCTTCGCGTTCGCTACGCTCATCGCGTGGTACTACTACGGCGAGAAGTGCGTGGAGTACCTCTTCCGCAAGAGCCGCGCCCAGCGCGCGGCGGTGCGCGTCTACCAGGTTGCCTACGTCGCCATGGTGTTCGCGGGCTGCGTGACCAACCTCGACGTGGTGTGGGAGTTCGCCGACTGCTTCAACGGCCTCATGGCGATCCCCAACCTCATCGCGCTGATTGCGCTCTCGCCCGTGATCCGCCGCCTCGCGGCGGACTTCTTCCGCGACCCCGATCGCCGTCGTCCGCGCGACACGGACTACAGCGGGATGCTGACGTTCAGGGACAAGTAGCGCGCTCCGGGCGTTCGTTCTGCGACAATGGGGCCACGATTCTCCTCGCGTGGGAGGTGCCCGATGACGTTAACTGCCGCTCCGGTTTCGCGCCGCAAGCTCGCCTCGCTCGTTCTTCTCGCCATAGCGACCGTTCTTGCCCTTGCGGGCTGCGGCAACCTGGGGGAGTTCGACGAGGGGGGTGTCGCCAGACAGGCGGAGCAGTACTACGCCGAGAAGTACGGTGACGACGCCCGCGTGGTCGACGTCTGGGAGGACCGGTCGTACGCCCTGTTTGGCTACCAGTCGTCCGGCCAGGCGTTCTGCACCATGAGCGACGGTCGGACGGTGCTCGTGGACTTTGAGGACGGCGTCGTTGGCGACAACCGGCAGCAGGATGAGATCACGGCAGCCTACGAGCAGCGCTTTCGCGAGGAGCTCGAGGGTTGCTGTGAGCGCCTGGGGGACGCGGGCTGCGACGTTGCGTCCGTGGCTGTGAACGGCGTCCCGCTCGAGGAGGACGGCTTCTTTGAGGAGTGCATCTCGACGTACTACTGGCCGGAGGATCCAGCTGGCGAGAAGAACGGAGATGCCGAGACGACCGCGGAGCAGAGCGCCTCGTTCTTCTACGCGCACTACACGGGCGACGACGGCTTCTTCGAGCAGGAGGCCTCGCGCATCCTCCTGCGCGCGCCGTACGTTGAGATCGAGCTCTCCGGTGCGGACGCGGACTATGCGGACGGCTTCCCGACGGACGCTCCCGAGACACCCGCGTGGGTGGCGCCCATCGACGAGACGTGCCGCGCGCTGCTTCCCCTGACGGACGGGGACGCGGCGACGCAGGTGGTCGTCTACCAGGCCGGATGTCGCGATGGGGCGTCCGGCGTCGCCGACGACGCTGCGGTTACCGACGACACGGAGAACGGCAAGCTCGGCGAGCTCAGCCCCTTTGACGATGGCGACACGGGCGCCGATGACATTGGCAGTTGGCTCATCGTGGAGTGGATCCCCGTGGGCAAGGGCGTCTACGTCACCTCCGACGAGTGTGGCGTGCGCCTGAGCGCGGGCGACGTGACGCCGGAGATCGTGGAAAGCCCCGTCTCGCTGGAGGAGCTCCAGGAGAGTGGGGGCCTCGAGCGCTTTGACGAGCGCGAGTTCGCACCGGCGGCCTTTGGGGCCTATAGCCTGGCGGTGGCCCCGGATCTCTTTGCGCGCCTGCCGGAGAGCGTGCGGGACAACGGATGGTTTGACATCAGGCTGGCGTATGACAACCAGGACCCGCAGACGGGCCTTGCAGAGCTGGGCGTCACGCCGGGCGGCCTTGCGCCCACGCTCTATCAGGTCGAGAAGAACTCTGCCGCCGAGGACGTCGACGACGCGCCGCCCTACGAGGTGATTGCGATGCGGACGGAGACGTTGGCGAACGGCTACCAGTACAGCGAGCTGGAGCTGTTTGCGGACGAGCCCACGCTCCTCGTGCGGATGTAGGGGTAGGGTCCGCGCGAGGCGCTTCCCGCTGGCAACCGTACTGGTTGGACTCACGGATGACTAAACGTATGAGAATCGGAGGCAGTATTCTTGGGTATACAATGTACGACAAAGTAGGACATTATAGTAAGGAATAGCCATGACCACCGCAGCTGCGACCGAGTCCATCTCCGCAAAGCTTCGCAAGGACGAGAAGGACCGCTTCTCCATGATCTGCGATGAGATCGGCACCTCTCCGAGCAACGCAATCCGCATGTTCGTGTCTGCGTTCAATCGTCGTGGGGGCTTCCCATTTGATCCGTCCAATCCCTACGGGTTTAGTCAAGAGACGCTTGCCGCGATGGATGATGCGGCGACGGGCAGGAATCTCTCCGGTCCCTACCACACCGTCAAGGAGGCAATGGCCGCGCTCGACGAGGAGTAGGCCATGCTGGAGCTGAAATTCACTGCCAAGTTCAAGAAGGACTACAAGCGCGTGAAGCGGCAGGGCAAGGACCTCTCGAAGCTCGAGCGGACCCTTGAGATACTTATGCGCGGGGACGCTCTTTCAGATGCGATGCGCGACCATTCGCTCGGCGGGACATATCGCGGTCACCGCGAATGCCACATCGAGCCTGATTGGCTGCTTATCTATCGCGTGGACGAGGACGGGCTTGTGCTCGTTGCTACGCGGACAGGGAGTCATAGCGAGTTGTTAGGGCTATGAGCGTCGGCTGTGCTTGACGACGCGACTACGCGCAGCGCTCGAAGACGCAGTCGTTGTGGTAGTGGATGAAGTCGAGGCTCGGCCAGGTCGACTCGTCGCTGCCCGGCAGGGCGATCTTCCTCCCGTCGAAGGCGTAGAGCCACTGGTCGTTCGTGGGCGTGTGCGGCACGCGCGAGGAGACCACGACGCGATAGCGGTCGTCGAGCGTGATGAGGCCGCGGTCGAACGCGCGGTCGTGCAGCGCGTTCAGCAGGAGGCCGTTCGACGACATAAGGCGCTCGCTCGGCGTGGCAGCCGACCACGGCTTGATGTGGCTCGCCGTGAGGAACATTGGTAAATATAAGCGTACGCCGCGGACCCTCCCGCTGCGGTAGACGTGGATATGAATCGGCAGGCCAGCCTATGTCAGAGGCACAGCGAGCGGTACACCTGGAAAAGGGAGCACGCATCAGCTGGGGAGGTTATAGATTGATGACGCGTGGCGTGAGGAATCACGCGGGGTGGCAGAACAGCCGCCCGTGCTGTGACTTCGACCTTTGGTCGAGAAGGAATGGGAAAAGCTTGCTCAATGGGTAGAAAACCTCCATGTTCCTACTGGAGGAGGTCAGAAATGCAGATGTGTCCAGAGTGCGAGCGAGTGTACGACGAGTCCGAGACTCCTGAATGTCCTTACTGTCATCCAATTGACGACAGAATGGTTTTTACCCGTCCGAGCGAGGATGAGGACGATGAGGGCGACCGCGGATAACGCCTCATTTAGTGACTAACATTAGGCATCGGTAGGAGACTGAGATGACAAAGCGAGGACACAACAAGCTGGATGCAACCACGTACAGTAAGCTCTATGACGACTTTGGCCCAGAAGCGGCTGCTGAAACGCTTGCTGATGTGAACGAGGGGAGGATTCGAGCCGAAACTCTCGAGAAGTATCTCTATACCGATGAGACCAAGGAGGAGTATTCGGCAAGGCTCAAAGCAGAGTGGGCAGACGTGGAGTGATTCTCTCCCAGTCTTAATAGTCCGATAATCGTTAGGAGATGAACTCACCTGTGTCGAGATCGACAAAGTCCGCGAGGCAGATTTTCGCGTGGAAGTTATCGCCATATTCGCCGGCTCTCGTCTGCTCGTTGAACTTGAACGAGACGTTATAGAGTCGTCCGGCCTTGGTGCGTCTCACGAGGTTATGCCTCAGCAGAAACTCAATCGCACGGTGGTGCGCCTCGGCATCGTCGCCGTTCAGATAGAAACAGCAGACACCTGTGCCACTGCGTGACAGCGCCATGTGAGCAGCCGTGCTGCGCTTCGCCTCGATGACCGCGCCCGTGACGACGGCCTCGCGAACCAGATCTTCAGCGCGCTCGAGATCAGCGGCCATATACATCCACTTGCCGCAGCGCTTCGGGTCGAGCTCGTTCACACGCTCGGCGTTGATGTAATAGACCCAATGAGGATTCTCGTCGCGGACGACGCCATCGGCTATGACTTCGATGCTCATATCACTTTCCTTATCTAGTTGCCTCTCAGCGTCACCTTGATCCGCCTCGCGTCTGATTATATGAGCTCGTCGCGTGGAACGCTGCGATGGGCTCGCGCTCCACGTCGTTCATTGCCCGCTCGTCGCACGGCACGATGCGCACCTGAACGTCCTTGCTGGCGTGAGAAGTGCGTCGAGTACCTCTTCCGCAAGAGCCGCGCCCAGCGCGCGGCGGTGCGCGTCTACCAGGTCGCCTACGTGGCCATGGTGTTCGCGGGCTGCGTGACCAACCTCGACGTGGTCTGGGAGTTCGCCGACTGTTTCAACGGCCTCATGGCGATCCCGAACCTCATCGCGCTGATCGCGCTCTCGCCCGTGATCCGCCGGCTCGCGGCGGACTTCTTCCGCGACCCCGACCGTCGTCGTCCGCGCGACACGGACTACAGCGGGATGCTGGTGTTTAGGGACAAGTAAGACGGGCGGGGCGACTCCTCGAGCCTAGATGGTGCCCTCCCCTCAGAATTTTCGTAGGGTTGGGAGGGCGCGCTTCCAATCTGACGGTCACCCTAATTGAATACTCGTATGCTAAATCCCGGACAGAGGGGCATCTGCTGTTCTTGGTATTTGGCGCACATTTTCCAACAAGGTGACAACTGAAGTGGACGTCACTCTCTTCATGCCCTCGGGACCTGCTCCCCTCGGCGATGAGTGCCTAGGAAAGAATGCCCTATGAAAGGTACCCCATTACAAACTCTACCCAAAGAATCTGCGGACACAATCGTGTGCTCGACCGAGCGGATTGAAGGCGCAGCGCCGATTCTCACGATATTCGAGGAGAGGGCGGACGGGGCATGTGACTCCGTCGGAGATGGCTGCCGTGAGGCGTATGCTCGAGAGTTGTGCGGCGGAGCAAAATGAAGCTTGGTCAGAGGTGTAAAACTAGGCAAAGCGACTTCCGATCTTAGCGCTTTCATTTAAATTAATGGGTCTCAACAAGAGTCTGGAGAAGCTGAAACAACGCGGATTCTTTTGTGCGACTGGCGGCAGAATCGCCTCGAAAGCATACGTGCCGAGAGGGCTGTATGGTTCTATCACATATATTGGGTGCCGTTGTTTTCACTTAGGGACGGCGCCGAATTCACCCCGAACATACTTGGATATGGAATCACAGCGCCAATTTCGATGATGATGCTAGGGAGCTGCAACGTCGCAGAATGCCTGCTGAATCGCAGGGTTGTTGCGATACAATGAGTGCGGTGGCGCGGCTTTTCGCGAGACATCCGAGCATGTGGGCGGTCTTTGAGAAATGCGGTTGCATTTCGCGGAGCAAAGTCTCGGATGGACTATCCTCTCCATCTTGCCGTCCTGCCGGTAATAGCCTGCTCGATTTCGCTACCCATCAATTATGGAGTTTCATAATGAATGAGTTTACGAAGATATCGATTCATAACCACTTCAGTCCGGGAATAGCGGATTGCACGAAAGACAAGAAACGTGACTTCAAAAGCTCGTTCAATCTCCATGATGCTTATAGTATGATCGACGAAGCGGAGCAATGCGGGTTTCGGCTTCTAGGACAGACGAATTCTAACGATTTCAACGCTGCTGCGTTCGTGCTGATGAGCAAGTACTGCTCGCTTAAGGGCATTACGCTTGTGCCTGGCGTAGAAATCAACCTGCAGAACTGGAATCGTACGGACAGGGTCATCCACGTGGTCCTTCTGTTTGATCCTGCTTCTAATCCGTTCGTCCTCCAGGAGAGATTGAGGTCCTTTTACAAAAAGAATGCGCTGATAGAGGAGCAGAAAAAGCCAAAGCAAACTGACTGCTTTTTTCTGACGCTCGAACAAATGAGTGAACTCGCTATCTTGTCTCGCTCAATTGTCTGCATCCATGGAAAGAAGCAGGAAAACAGATCGCTGTACGAGAACCCAGAGCTTGCCGACAGCCTTGCCGCTGCCTCCCGCTTCCTTCCGGTCGCCACAGAGGACAACAAGGTATTTCATAAAACTCATCTCGTAGAGCTCCTCAAAGACTTTCTTTCGGTAGTGTCGCGAAAAGTGGTGTAGGGGGCCTCCGCCCGCGATCTCAATGAGCCGAACCTACGCCGCCATCGCCCCCTCGTCAAGCCCGGAGAGGG
>CASELS010000075.1 GCA_949288855.1 uncultured Collinsella sp.
CGACCTCCTTGCCCTTCTTGACAAAGTAGCAGCCGCGGTACTGGAACTCGGCCTTGACCTCATCGTAGATGGAGTCAAGAGCGGTCACGGACTGCTCGCTTGCGCAGATCATGCCGTTGTCGAAGGTCTTGGAGTGGATGATGGAGTTGACGGCGAGCTTGATGTCGGCCGTGTCGTCGATGACGACGGGGGTGTTGCCGGCGCCGACGCCGAGGGCGGGCTTGCCGGAGGAGTAGGCGGCCTTGACCATGCCGGGGCCACCGGTGGCGAGGATGATGTCGACATCGCTCATGAGCTTGTTGGTGAGCTCGAGGGAGGGCTGGTCGATCCAGCCGATGATGCCCTCGGGGGCACCGGCCTTGACGGCGGCATCGAGCACGACCTTAGCGGCGGCGATGGTGCACTTTGCCGCTGCGGGGTGCGGGGAGATGATGATGGCGTTGCGGGTCTTCAGGCAGATGAGGCACTTGAAGATCGCGGTCGAGGTGGGGTTGGTGGTCGGGATGACCGCGCCCACGATGCCGATGGGCTCGGCAACCTTGGTGATGCCGTACGCATCGTCACGCTCGATGACACCGCAGGTCTTGGTGTTCTTGTAAGCGTTGTAGATGTACTCGGCAGCGTAGTGGTTCTTGATGACCTTGTCCTCGACGATGCCGCGGCCGGTGTCCTCGACCGCGAGCTTGGCCAGCGGGATGCGCTGCTTGTTGGCAGCCATGGCGGCCTCGTAGAAGATCTTGTCGACCTGCTCCTGCGTGTAGGTGGCGAAGACCTTTTGGGCCTCGCGCATGTGCGCGAGCTTTGCCTCGAGGGCATCAACAGAGTCGATGACCTCCGGTGCGGCGGCTACCGCGTTTTTTTTCACCATGTGTCTCTCCTGTCGACTGGTGACTTACCCTACAGCTCAGATTTTAGCAAGTATGTGTTCGGTAAACGGCTGATTTCCGGTAAACGGCAGATTAAAACGTTTCATTTATTTGGAACGCTTCAATTGTCGAGAGAAGATGAGTTTCACGTCTATTTATAGTTATGCGAGAATAAAGAAACCGTATATATCGAGGAGGTTCTGATGGCAGAGCACATGATTTCTGTCGAGGAGGCGCGCGCGATCGTGCTCGCGCACATTGCGCCGACCGACGTTGTTGAGGTTGAGACGTGGCGTGCGGTGGGGCTGCCGCTTGCAGAGGATGTGGCAACCGACATAGACCTTTCTCCTTTTGCCAACAGCGCTATGGACGGCTATGCCGTGCACAGCGAGGATCTGGCTGTCGCCACGTCTGACGCACCCGTCACCCTTGACGTCGTGGGTCATGAGGCGGCGGGTCATGTATATACCGGCTCGGTGGGGGCCGGTCAGGCCGTGCGCATCATGACGGGCGCGCCTGTGCCCGAGGGCCTTGACGCCGTCGTGAAGTACGAGATCGTCGACGTGTTGGATGGCGACGGCAACGAAGGCTCGCGCATCGCGTTCACGCACCCCGCCAAAGTGGGGGAGAACATTCGCGAGGCCGGTCTCGAGGCGCATGCGGGTGAGCGTGTCCTCGCGGCGGGCGAGGTGCTTACGTCTGCAGGTGCGGGGCTCGCCGCGTCGGCGGGCCATGAGAAGGTGCGCGTGCACCGTGCCCCTGTGGTAGGCGTGCTCTCCGTCGGCACCGAGCTCGTCGGCGTCACGGACGTTCCTGCGCGCGGGCAGATCCGCGACGCCAACGCGACGGCGCTGCTCGCTGCGGCACTCGAGGCGGGCGCCGAGCCCCGTTTCTTTGGCATCGCCCGCGACGACGAGGCGGCGATCGCCGCGAGCGTGCACGAGATGGTCGCGTCGTGCGATTTCGTCATCACGAGCGGCGGGGCGTCCGCGGGAGACTATGACTTTATCGAAGCGCTCGTGCACCGCGAGGGAGAGGTGCTCTTCGACCGCATCTCGATGCGTCCGGGTAAGGCCATCACCTTCGGCATCCTGGGCGGAAAGCCGTTTCTGGGGCTCTCCGGGAATCCGGCGGCGGCGTGCGTTGGCTTTGAGATGCTCGCCCGCCCGGCTATTCGCGCCATGCGTGGCCACACTGCGCTCGACCGGTCTGTCCAAAGCGCGCGCGTGGACGCGCCCATTGCCAAGCGCCAGGCGCGGCGCTTCTACGATCGTGCTCGTGTAGTGCGCGACCCTGCGACCGGCACGCTTGCCGTCGACCACTCCTTCTCGCAGAACTCCGCCCTTTTGGGGACGCTCCATCGATCGAACTGCCTGCTTGTCGTTCCCGAAGGCATGCAGGGACTCGAGGCTGGCGATATGGCGGATGTGGTGCGCATCGACCTTCCAGAGGGGGCTGAGCTTTAGATTATGGATATCAGAATCGCCATCATCACCTGTTCGGATACGCGCGACCTCGCTGCCGATGAGGCGGGGGCTGCCCTCGAGTCTCTCATTGCCGAGGTCGGCTGGACCTGCGCCTGCCATACCGTGGTGCGAGACGACGAGGACGAGATCTCGCGCGCCATCGTGGATGCGACTGACGCCGCCGCCGCGGACATTGTCATCACGTGCGGCGGGACGGGGCTCTCGCTGCGAGACGTCACGCCCGAGGCGACCGCGCGGGTCTGCGAGCGCGACGTGCCGGGTATCGCTGAGGCCATGCGCGCCTACTCCATGACCAAGACGCGTCGCGCCATGCTCTCACGTGCTCGTTGCATGCAGCGAGGGCGTGCCCTTGTGGTTAATTTCCCCGGGTCGACCAAAGCGGCTCGCGAGAGCTGGGAGGGCATTGCCGATCAGTTCGAGCACGCCGTCAAGATGAGTGCCGGTGGCGGTCATTAGGGGAGAAGCCCACCAACTTGGGCTGGTTTTGTGCCCTCTCTGCTAACTGGGAAATCTCAAGGTCGCCCAAGGTAGAGGCCGGTTTTGCCGTTGAGGCAAAAAACCGGCGATGTAAGTGGGCTTCCGTTCCTCTAAACTTGTGCTTCTTTATTATTCTCAAATGAGTATAATATTGAGCAGGTTAGATGTGCCAGATAGGGCACGGGGAAAGGGGTATCCATGAAGGATCTGCTTATTTCGCGTCGTAGCATCGCTGGTCTTGGTGCGGCGGCCGCCGCTGCGGCGCTCGCCGGTTGCGGCAACACCCCCGCGGAGGGCAGCGCAGAGGCGGCGGGGTCTGCACCCGCTAAGTCGACTTCCGACGGCGTCCAGCTCCAGGTCTTTGCCGCCAACTCGCTCGAGAAGGCCATGCCCGAGGTCGAGGCGCTCTACACAGAGCAGACCGGAGTGACCTTTGCGGACACCCAGTACAAGGGCTCGGGCGATCTTGTCGAGCAGATGCGCGGCGGCGCCCCCGTCGACATTCTCATTACCGCCTCGGCGGGCACCATGGACGATGCCGAGGAGGCGGGACTCGTCGATGCGGACACGCGTGAGGACATGTTCGTGAACGACCTCGTCATCGTACGCGCGGAGGGGTCGGATATCGAGATTTCCTCGCTCGAGGACGTTGCCTCCGTCGACGGAAATATCGCAATCGGCGAGCCCGGTGCGGTGCCGGCGGGTAAGTACGCCAACCAAGCGCTCGCGAGCGTTGGTCTCTACACCGAGGACGAGGGCGAGGGCGGCGAGTACGACGCCTCCATCGCCGATAAGGTGGTCCAGGCGGACAAGGTCGGAACCGCCGCACAGTACGTCTCGACCGGTGACTGCGCCATCGGGTTCGTCTACACCTCGGATGTTTATCGCTACGACGGTATCGAAGTCGCCTATACGTGCCCCGCCGAGAGCCATAAGGCGATCGTCTATCCGGGTGCGGTGGCAACGGGCTCCGAGAACGCCGACGCCGCAGCTGACTTCCTCGCGTTTTGCATGGATAACGAAGATGCGCTCGCCATCTGGGCCGAGTACGGTTTCGAGCTTGCCTAACGCGTCAACTCACCTAGCGCGTCTTGTCCGGTTGGGACGCACGCCCCAACGGCTCAGGTATACTCGTCGCATGATGTATGCTCACCGACATAGCATGTTCCCCCTTGGCCGCTCCGCGCTTTGTGTGCGGGGCGGCTACGGCCTGCTTGCTCCGCGGGAGGTCGGCGCTCGAGGAGTTGCTCGCATTCCGCTGGTTCTTTTTGTTATAACGGCCCTCGTGATTGGCTCTGTTTGGTGCGCGACGCCCGTCGCCGCGTGGGCGGACTCCAAAGATGATCGCGCGGAGCAAAACGCACTTGCAGATGCAGACGCCGGTTTTGGCCTTACGGACTTCACGCGCTATCAGACGGGCAACAACCGTCCGGTAGAGGGGGAGGATATTGGGTATCGCTATCCTCTTGACGATGATGCCGATGTGGTGATTGCGGTGACCGCGGAGGGGAAGGCGCTCGTTTTCATGGACGAGGAAGCGAGCATCGAGGCGGGCTTTGCGGCGGAGGGCGCAGACGACGCCGATGTCTTCCGTGCGCTTGCCGAGGAGCTCGATGAGCGCGCCGCAAAAGGCGGCGAGACCCTTGCGGACAACCCCGGTCGCGAATGGACGATCTCCACGGCTTCAGAGGCCGCTGTTGGTCCCTATCGGGTGCGGGTGGGCGTTGCGGCGGGCGGCAGGCGCTATGTTTCGGTGATCCCCGCCGAGATGCCGGAGGGAAGTACACCCGCGGCAGCTGCGGAGCAGCAAGGGCTCGACCTTTCCGAGGCGCTCAGTTGGGTGGATACCGCCCGTCTTGTGCCGGCATCCGCTGTTACCGGCTCTGCGGAGGCGACGCTTGGCGAGCAGGCGGCGAACTTCTTCTCTGGGCTCGACATGCGCCCGTTTTGGGTGTCGCTTAAAACCAGCGCGGTCGCACTCGTTATCACCTTTATCTTAGGGCTGTTCGCTGCTTGGAAGACGATGGGAGCCTCAAGCCGCCTCAAGGGTGTGCTCGACTCCGTTTTCACCATCCCCATGGTGTTGCCACCCACGGTGTGCGGCTTTCTTCTGCTGCTCATCTTTGGTAACGCAACGCCCCTCGGCCGCTGGCTTATCGCTCATGGCGTGTCCCTCGTCTTCACGTGGGAGGCCGCCGTCATCGCCGCGGTGGTGGTGAGTTTTCCGCTCATGTATCGCACGGCGCTCGGCGCCTTTGAGTCGCTTGATGCCTCGATGCTCGATGCGGCGCGTACGCTCGGCTGGTCGGAGGCGCGTATCTTTCGTCGCCTCATGATGCCTCTTGCCTGGCCGTCGATTGCAGCGGGCACGGTGCTTGCCTTTGCGCGCGCGATGGGAGAGTTCGGCTGCACCCTCTTTTTTGCGGGCAACTACGCAGGTGTGACGCAAACGATTCCCATCGCCATCTACTTCGAATGGATGAGCGGAAACACCGACGTGGCGCTCTTCTGGGTTATCGTAGTGATTCTCTTCAGCTTTGTGGTGGTGCTCTTCATCAATCTTTATACAGCGCGAAGCCTCCGGTACCGCGAGCGCGGTGGTACCACCCGGCGCGCCCGGTCCGCTCAGCACGATGAGGCGGCGCGTGCCGAGGAGCCCGCGGGCGACGTCCTGCGTATCGACCGCGCCGCGCTCCGCTCGCTCATCAAAGACGCCGCCGCCTCACCGCGGGAAGGGGGCAGGTAGATGTCGCTCTCCCTTGCCATCAAGAAGGCCTACCCCGGCTTTACCCTCGACATCGAGCTTGAGGCGGGCGAGGAGCGCGTGGCGCTGCTTGGTGCCTCCGGTTGCGGTAAGAGCTGCACCCTGCGCTGCATCGCCGGCGTCGAGACACCCGACGAGGGGCGCATCGTAGTCAACGGCGTCACGTTCTTTGACTCAAAGGCGCGTATCAACCTGACGCCCCAGCAGCGCAAATGCGCCCTGCTCTTTCAGAACTACCAGCTCTTTCCCAACCTCACGGTGGGGGAGAACGTGCGCGCGGGGATGGACCGCGCCCTCGACGCAGCGGCGCAGGAGGACCTCGCGCGCCGTTGCCTCGCCATCTTTGGCATGTCAACGTTTGCCGACCGCTATCCGGCGCGCCTCTCGGGCGGGCAGCAGCAGCGTGTAGCGCTTGCGCGCATGATTGCGGCGCACCCAGGCATCTACATGTTCGACGAGCCCATGAGCGCGCTAGACTCCTACCTCAAAAGCGCGCTCGAACAAAATCTGCTTGACCTCTTCGACGCACTCGACGCCACCGTTCTCTACGTGAGCCACGACATCGACGAGGCATGTCGCCTCTGCGATCGCATCGTCGTCATGCACGGTGGGCGAGCGGTCGAGTCCGGCACCCCCGCTGAGCTCCTGCGTGCCCCCAAGACGCTCGCAGCGCTTCGCCTCACGGGCTGCAAGAACACGAGCCCGGCTCGCAAGGTGTCGGATACGGTGGTAGAGGCGACCGACTGGGGGATGACCTTCGATGTGGGCGCCCCCGTGCCCGACGACGTTGCCTACCTAGGTGTCCGCGCATCCTACTTCCATCGCGACAACCGCGCCGCCCGCGGGCGCAACAGCTACGACCTTACCGTTGCTCGCGTTAGCGACTCGCGCTTTGAGCGCTTAGTTCTGCTCGATCCGCCGCGCGCAGACTCGCCGAGCCGTCTGCAATGGAAGATCGACCTGAGGAGCGCCTCTGCAGACGAGCTGCCCGAGCGGGGCGACGTGCTGTGCATGCACTTCGACGCAAAACGCATCCATCTCGTTTCCCGGTAGGGGCAGCCGCGACGAGCGGCGGGTGATGTGCTAGGTTATCGGTATGCCAAGCAGAGCGGGCCGCCCCTGCGGTCCCCGTGAGAAGGAGAACCCATGAGCAAGAAGGTCATCGCATCCAACAACGCACCTGCAGCGGTCGGGCCGTACTCGGCGGGTATCGACGCGGGCTCTACGGTCTACCTCTCCGGCCAGCTCGGGCTTGACCCGGCGACGGGCGTGCTCGCCGAGGGCGTCGAGGCGCAGGCGCGCCAGTCGCTCGCCAACATCGGGGCGCTTCTCGAGGCGGCGGGGCTCGGCTACACCGACGTTGTCAAAACGACCGTCCTGTTGGCGAATATCGATGACTTCGCCTGTGTGAACGAGGTTTACGCCGAGGTGTTCCCGGAGCCGTTCCCGGCGCGCAGCTGCTTTGCCGTCGCGGCTCTTCCCAAGGGCGCCCTCGTAGAGATCGAGGCCAT
>CASELS010000076.1 GCA_949288855.1 uncultured Collinsella sp.
CGGCCGCCCCGCAGGCCAACGCCGCGCCCGACCTGGTGCGCCGGGAATTCTGCGCGGACGGTCCGAACCGCGCGTGGTTCGCCGACATCACCTATGTGAGGACCCATCAGGGCTGGATCTACCTGGCGGTCGTCATGGACATATGGTCGCGCAGGATCGTCGGCTGGTCCATGGCGCCGCGCATGGCCGCCGAGCTCGCCGACGACGCGCTCAAGATGGCGATAGCCCGCAGGCGCCCGCCGGAGGGCTGCGTGCACCATTCCGACCACGGCTCCCGGTACACGTCGCTCCTGCTCGGGAAGACGATGCGCGCCGCGGGCATCAGGCCCTCCATGGGCCCCGTATCGTCGCCGTGGGACAACGCCGCGATGGAGTCGCCCATGGGGCTCATCAAGGCCGAGTGCGTGCACGCCCGCACGTTCGAGACGCGCGAGCAGGCCGCCCTGGAGATATTCGACTACATCGAGTGCTTCTACAACAGGGTGCGGATACACTCCGCGCTGGGGAACCTCAGCCCCGAGGAGTTCGAGGCGAGGCACACGGAGGATGCCGCCCCGAGGGCAGCGTAGGGGTGTAAACGGAATCAGGGTAGATTCAGATTCATACCCAGGTCGACAGCGGCTTCTTGCAGTTCTCGAGGACGGTTCCCGTGAGCGAGGTGAACCTCGCCCCGCAGCTCGGGCAGCGCCAGCGCCGGACGCCGGACGGCTCGCGCCCGTCCCTCCACGGCGACGCCTCCCCGCAGGCGGAGCACGCCGGGCGGGGGCGGTAGCGGTCGGCGGCCTCGGCGAGCGTGCCGACGCCGATCTCCTCCCTGAGCCTCCTTTCCTCGACGGCAGCGGAAAGGAGCTCGAGTTCGCCGGCGGACAAGCCGCCGACGAGCCCCGAGTAGGGGTTCAGTCGCTTCATGGCGGAGTATTCCCATCCGCCCGAACGCCCACCCGGAGGGAATGTCGCCAAACATAGATCCGGGTGGGCGCTCGGGCAAATTCTACGTTTGGCTGGGAAGAGTATATCCCGTTCTGCCGGGGCGCTCGATCCATCACCTAAGTTCTAGACTGTCAGAAAAAAGCGATTTCCCACGTAAACAGCCGTACAAGACCGTTTATGGCAGTTTTTATGCCGCTCACACTGTAAATATCACGTATCATCTTGTTTGGTTTTGTTGAGATGTTATTGTTCGACTTGCCCGGATATTCCAACAGTAAGCAAAATTGCGCAACAAAATGAGCACGTGCTCATACTACGGGAGGAACCATGGCATCAAAAGAAGAGATCTCGATGATCGGCTTTGAGATTGTCGCCTACGCTGGCGACGCCCAGACCGACCTAATCGCCGCATGCGAAAAGGCAAGCCAAGGCGACATCGATGGGGCGCGTGCCCTTCACGAATCTGCAAAGCAAGCTCTTATCGACGCCCACGACGTCCAGACCAGGCTTCTCTCCCAGGAAGCCGGAGGCGGCGAAATGGAGGTCACCTTCATCATGGTGCATGCCCAGGACACCCTGATGACCACCATGCTGCTTGAGAAGCAGACCAAGTTCACCATCGATGCCTACCAGCGCATCGCCCAACTTGAAGCCAGGCTCGCCTAGCGCAAGGCGCCATCAAGCTTTTGAGACAACCCAACTAATGAGGGGGCCGCTTCCGAGCGGCCCCCTCTTCATCTATATGCGATCAGCCACGGTGCCGCGCTCGACCAGCTCGCCCGGCAAACGCACCGCCTCGACCTTTGATTCTCTCGATAGCTGGGAGAAGAAGTAGTCGAACGTCTTTCGACCACGCTCGCGCATGTCGAAGCGCACAGTGGTCAGGTCATTGTGGGGCACCATGCCCTGCATGGAATCGTCCACGCCTATAACGCTCACGTCTTCCGGTACACGCCTGCCATGGGCGCGCAGCGCCATGATGGCACCCATGGCCATTTGATCGTTGGCCGCGTAGAGCGCCGTCATCTCAGCGTCTTGGACGAGCTTCTCGCCAAGCTCGTAGCCGCTGTCCGCAGTCCAATCCCCGTGTAGGGGCTCAACGACTTCGAGCCCCGCGCGCTCCAGCGAGTCTCGCCAACCGCGCGTCCTGAAATCCGCCGTAATCGAGTCTTTGGGACCGGCCAGATGCCTGATCTGCGTATGGCCGCGCGAGCGAAGGTGGTCGACCACAAGCTGCGAACACCCGTATTGATCGGAGTCGATAGTGGTGCAGCGCGGGTGCTCCTTCATGGAGATGATTATGGTGGGCAGGCCGTTGAGCGGCTCGAACTCGTCAAAATCCTCGATGGTCCTGTTGGTGTTGAACACCATGCCGTCCACGGGGAGTTCCGCCAGGCGACGCGCGGTGTCCCGCAGGCGCACGGACTCGCTCTCATCAAACTCGATCAAGGTGACGGCGTAACCGTACTCGCGGGCGGCGGACATAAGCCCCTCCAGCGTAGCGACGTTACCCGTATGGGTGATATCGAACATGCACAGGCCGATGCAGCCGTACTTGCCGCCGCGCAGCGACCTACCGGCAAAGCTGGGGTAGAAGCCAAGCTGGTCCATGGCATCCATAACGCGCCTTCGAGTCTCCTCGACCACGCACGCCTGCCCGTTGACCACGCGCGACACCGTCTGTCGGGAGACGCCGGCAAGCTTGGCGACGTCTGCCATGGACACCGCCCTGCCAGGCTTGTGCACTGCGGAATCTACCGCCGTCATCTTGTTATCCCGTTCCATCCAACGGCTCCCCTCGTATTGCGCATGCTCTCAGATTGACGCTCGAATTGCTGTTCTGGTAAATGTAGCATCAACCGAGCGCAGGCTGAAGAGCACGTGCGCATTGGACGAAGGCTATCATCTTTTCCGCGCACCTCTGTCTACGTCTATCCCGCCGCTTGCCGCCGATAATCGACCGCTCGCATCCCTTTACCCCCAACACCCCTTGCACCGCTATCAACTTATGATAACGTGCTCATTGTAGGAATGAGCACGTGCTCATAACGAGTAACATCCGGGCAAACATACTCGTAAGCAGCGCAAGCTCACCCTGGCAGCCATCTCTATCAGCACGTTTAGTGGCTGCAAAAGCAAAACCATGCAAACGGAGGGTCCATGGAAAAGCTCATAGCGTTCATCGAGAAAGGCAAGCCTTTCTTCAACGCCATCGCGCGCAACAAGTACCTCAAGGCAATTCGCGACGGCTTCATTTCCGTCATGCCCATCATCATCGTCTCCAGCATCTTTCTTTTGGTCAGTGCCGTCCCCAATGTCTGGGGCTTCTACTGGCCGGCAGGGATCAACGACGTTCTCATGAAGGCCTACAACTACTCCATGGGCATCGTCGGCATCTGCGCAGCGGCCACCACGGCCAAGCACTTCTGCGATGCGCAGAATCGCGACCTGCCCAAGAACAACCAGATCAACTTCATCTCGGTCATGATTGCATCGCTCATCGGTTTTCTGCTGCTCTCCAGCGACGCCATCAGCTTCACGGATAACGGCGTCTCCATCTCCGGCCTCGCCAACGGCTACATGGGTTCCAAGGGCCTGCTAACCGCCTTTATCTGTGCGTTCGCCACCGGCATCATCTACAAGTTCTTTATCAAGCGCAACATCACCATCAAGATGCCCGAACAGGTGCCGCCCAATATCTCCCAGACCTTCAAGGACATCATCCCCTTTGGCGTCTGCCTGCTCTTCTTCTGGGGCTTTGACTTTGCATTCCGCAACATCTTTGGCTTCTGCTTCGCCCAAGGCGTTATCCAGGTGTTCCAGCCGCTCTTCTCCGCGGCAGATGGCTATTTGGGCCTCGCCATCATCTACGGCGCCATGTCTCTCTTCTGGTTTGTAGGCGTCCACGGCCCCTCCATCATCGAGCCCGCAATCTCCGCCGCCCTCATCTCCAACCTCGAGCTCAACATGGCCATGTACCAGGCCGGAGAGCACGCAACCGCCGCCCTCACCAAACCGCTTCAGGATTTCGTCGTCGCCATGGGCGGCACCGGCGCCACGTTGGTGATCTGCTTCATGTTCGCCTTCCTCGCCAAGTCCAAAGAGATGCGCGCCGTGGGCCGTGCCTCAGCCGTGCCGGTTTGCTTTGGCGTCAACGAGCCGTTCCTCTTCGGCGCTCCCATGGTCTTGAACCCCATCTTCTTCATCCCCTTCATCTTCGCGCCCATCGCCAATATCTGGATCACCAAGTTCTTCATCGACGTCTTGGGCATGAACGGCTTCATGTTCAGCCTTCCCTGGACCACCCCCGCGCCCGTGGGCATCGCCATGGGCCTGGGACTTCAGCCCCTTGCGTTCCTGCTCATCCCCGCCCTGCTGATTGTCGATTTCCTCATTTATTTCCCCTTCTTCAAGGTGTACGACCGTGAGAAGTGCGCCGAAGAAGCCGAGGCCGATCAGGCTGAGGTCGCACAGCGCGCCGCCCAGAAGCAAGCAGCCATGAACGCGGCGTTCCAGGGCAAGGCAGACACGGCAAGCGTCGCCACCGGTGCCGTCGCCCAGGCTGCCGCGAGCATGGCAGCAGAGAAAAAGCGTGCCGCCGGCCAGCCTATGGACGAAGAATCTGCGGGCAACACCACCCCCGCTGCATCTGATAACGCCGTTGCCAGCGCCTCGTCCAGCACTATCGCCGCTGCGAGCGACCCCTATGCAGCGCTCAACGGCCGTCGCGTCCTGGTCCTGTGCCAGGGAGGCGGAACCTCCGGCCTGCTCGCCAACGCGCTGGCCAAAGCTGCCCGCGAGCACGGCATCGACCTTGAGACCGCAGCGGACGCCTACGGCAGCCATCTGGACATCATGCCGGACTTTGACCTTGTTATCCTGGCGCCCCAGGCAGCGTCATACTTCGATGACCTCAAAGCCGACGGCGAGCGTATGGGCGTTGCCTGCTGCGTCACCCGCGGCAAGCAGTACATCGACCTCACCCGCGACGGCGAGGCATCGCTGGCATTTGTAGCCCAGCAGCTGGGCCTCTAGATCCCTGCGCGTGCAGTAGCGCACTCGAATAGAGCCCCCATTTCCGCGGTTCAGGAGCAGCGCGCCCTGCCGTCTTCTCCCGAACCGCCCCTAACCCCTTCAGCCCTAACAGCCCTTCAAACAAGATTGGATTCGCCGTGAGTCACATCTCCCCCGCCAATACCTCCCAGCGCTTTCCCGACAACTTTGTTTTTGGTGGCGCCACCGCCGCCTACCAGGTAGAAGGTGCTTGCCAATCCCATGGCAAGGGCAAGGTCGCATGGGACGACTACCTCGCCCAGCAAGGCCGCTTCTCGCCCGAGCCCGCCTGCGACTTTTACAACCGCTACGATAGTGACCTCGAGCTGTGCGAGCGCTTCGGCATGAACGGCATCCGCGTCTCAATCGCCTGGAGCCGCATCTTTCCCAATGGCGGCGTGGGCGAGCCCAACGCTGAAGGCGTGGCCTTTTACCACAACCTCTTCGCCAGCTGCCGCGCCCACGGAGTCGAGCCATACGTGACCCTGCACCATTTCGACTCCCCCGCCGCGCTCTACGCCAACGGAGACTTCCTCAACCGCGACACCATCGACGCCTTTGAGGCGTATGCCCGCTTCTGCTTTGACGAGTACCCCGAGGTGACCCGTTGGTTCACGTTCAACGAGATCGCAGCGGCCACGCTCAACCGCTATGTCGAAGGCACCTGGCCGCAGGGCAAGAAGGGCTGCCTGCACGAGTGCCTGCAGGCCCAACACAACATGATGCTCGCCCACGCCCGCGCCGTCTTGGCCTACAAGCAGGGTGGCTATCCCGGAACGATCGGCGTCATCCACGCACTGGAATACAAGTACCCCTATGACCCCGCCTGCCCAGGCGACATCCAGGCAGCCAAAAACGACGATGTTTTGCAAAACCGCCTGCTGCTCGACGCCACCTTCCGCGGCGACTATGCGCCCGATACGCTCCAGATCATCGAGCACCTCTGCCAGGCGAGCAACGGCTCAGTCGAGTTTTTGGACGATGACCTCTCGATTATGCGCCGCGCCGCGCAGCTCAACGACTGCCTGGGCATCAACTATTACCAAAGCCGTTTTCTCAAGGCGTTCGACGGTGAGACCGACCTTCATCACAACGGCACTGGCGACAAGGGTACCGGTCGCTGGCGCGTGGCGGGCGTGGGCGAGCGCGCCGTACGCCCCGGCATTCCCACCACGGACTGGGATTGGATTATCTATCCCAAGGGTCTGTTCGACCTTATGATGGATATTTCACTGCGCTATCCCAATTACAGGCAGCTGTTTATCACCGAAAACGGCATGGGCCGCAAGGACCAGCTTGTCGATGGCACCGTGGACGATTCCGAACGCATCGCATACGTCGAAGACCACCTGCGCTGGATCCTCAAGGCCATCGAATGCGGTGTCGACGTTGGCGGCTACTTTATGTGGAGCCTGCAGGACCAGTTCAGCTGGACCAACGGCTATAACAAGCGCTACGGCTTCTTCTACGTTGACTTTGAAACCCAGCAGCGCACGCCCAAGGCCAGCGCGTACTGGTTCAAGCGCGTCGCCCAGAATCGCTGCCTGTAGGCATCGAATCACCTGTTAGCGCCGCATATCATTAAACGCATGCGCCCCCTGTCGGCATCGCCGCCGCAGGGGGCGCATTGGTTTCTGCCGATATCCACCAGCACAGACGCTCGTCCTTCATATCAAAAAGGAGGGAAACCCCTCAGGGCTCCCCTCCCCTTGTAGCAAGCTGTCAGCATCTACAGCAAGACGCACGACAACATGCGAAAACAAAGAAATACGTGCAAACGTATGCAGCTCGATTGTGCCGCGCCGACGATCCCGCCCGCCTTCGCCCTTGACGCCGAATGCGGGCAAGCAGCGGGGTAAAGCAAACCAATAGACGATATGAGCTGAACATTGGGCCCTCCCCCTGTCGCGGCTCCGTGGGTCGGGCGACAATGGTCGTACCACCAACCGTGGCCGCGCGCCACATGC
>CASELS010000077.1 GCA_949288855.1 uncultured Collinsella sp.
CGGTAGACCGACCACTCCCCGCTCAGCGCGCGGCCGATGCCGTACACAAACCCCGCGGGCATGGCGACGTCCCCCACGAGGCGGCTGCTCGACTGCTCGGGCACCGTCATGATGTGCGGGACCTGCGGCTCGTCCACATCAAAGTAACCAAGGTCAACGTCGTTGAACTCAACGCCAGCCATGATCTTGAGCTGCTCCTTGACGCGGCGGCGCCCCTCGATCGCGTACTCGAGAAGCCCGCGCGCCTGCTCCTTGCCCAGCTGCCCGGTGGGGTACATGAGCTTTGCCAGGCCCGAGAAGGTCTTGCGCACGCCGATTTCGTCTCGGACGTTGAAGTCGCCATTGAGACGGAACCACTCGTCGAAGAGGTGCGTATAGTCGCGCCGGCGCATGGCGTGGCAGAACTCGGAGAGGCAGTCCGTGATGAGCGCGTAGCGGCCGGTGAGAAGGTCGCTGCGCATCTTGGGGACCTCCCAGCCGGGCAGGTAGCAGTGGATGCGGTCGAAGAAGGCGCTGTCGTTGTTGAACTCGGGCGGGAACGGGTCAAAGAGGTGCGTGGTCTTGAGGACGGCCGCGGGCGACTCGTTGATGTTGCCCTCAAAGACCATCGAGGCCTCGGCCGTGTAGGAGTTGGTGCCACGGCCGAAGCTGCCGTTCGCCATGTAGCCCTTCATGATGTTGATGGCGTCCATCGCCTTGAAGCGCATGCCAGCGACCTCGTCGAAGGCGATGCAGTCCCAGTAGCCAACCAGCCCCAGGGAGGCGCCGCCGACTCCGCGCAGGTCCGCGAAGAGCTTTGCCGTGGTGGTCTGGCCGCCGGAGAGCAGGTAGGCGTGCGGCGAGACCTCCGTGTAGAGGTGGGACTTGCCCGTGCCGCGCGGCCCCAGCTCGCAGAGGTTGTAGTTGCGCTCCACGAGTGGCACCATGCGCTCGAGGAAGTGCATCCGCTCGCGCGGCGTGAGCTCGGAGGGCTCGTAGCCCGCCGAGCGCAGGACGAGCGCCTCCCACTCCTCGTCCGTGAACGCGTCCCGGTGCGATATGAGCTCGTCGAGGTCCAGATTGGGCATCTGGATGGGCGTGACGCTCACAATCTGGAAGGGCGAGTCCTGCGGGCTGCGCTTGCCGCCCTTGCGCGGGGAGCCGTCCGAGAGTCCGTGCACGTACTCAATGCCGAGGATGCACCAGATGCCGCCCGTGAGCATCTTGGTGTACTCGCGCACGTACCTGTCCGGTACCACAAAGGGGTCGATCTTGAGGCTCGCGAGCGTGCCCACGTAGATGTCCTCACGCTCGTCCAGCACGGCGGAGAGCCGGTCGATCACCGTGTGGCGCCCGCGCTCGCGGATACGCGACTTCACGGCCTCGGACTCGTCCGGCCGCACGAAGTTCTCGGTCAGAATCTTGCGAATCCGCTCCAGGCCCTCGGCCACGGCCCCCTCGTCGTCCGTGGCACAGTACATGCCGAGCAGGTACTCCAGCACAAAGGTGGGCACACCAAAGCCCTGTTTCATCTGCGCGGTGAGGTCCTTGCGCACGATCTTGCCCGGAAACGCCGCCACGACCTTCTCGTCCAGCGCGTCCTTCTGATAGGCGGGGACCGCCGTCATGCCGCCCGTCTCTTCCATGGCTACCATCCAAAGTCAATCGAGGGGACAAAGGCCACCTGCATGCGAAGCTCGCGCAGGACGACTACCTCCCCCGTTCCAACATTTCGCACCAGAAGCGGGTACCGCTCGTCCTCGCTTGGCGAGAAGCCCGGGCGCAGCGAGAGGCGCACGGTGAAGGTGCGCTCGGAGGCGTCCGCCGAGGCGCGGTCCGCCACCACGCGAGCCACGTCCGTCACCGGCTCGTGCGCGACGGTGCCCACGAAGACCTCGTACTCGGCCGGCAGCGCCTTGCCGCCCGCCGGCTCGTCCTGCAGAAGCTCCGCGAGAGCGTGACGGGCGCGGACTCCACGTAGCCCTTGCTCCCCGCTCGACGGTTGCGGAAGCGCAGGACCGGCACGCACATCTCCTGCAGGGAGATGCCTCCGTGCACGTAGTTCTCGCCGCCGCCCGCCATGGCTATGCGCACGCACTCGCGGGGCATGAGGGCCTTGAGGTGCCCGCCGGGAAGCGCCACGGGGAGAAGGACCTCGGAGCTCGCGCTCAGCTCCGCGACCACGTAGCGCCGGCCCGCCTCCACGACCTCGCCGGACACGTCCTTGAGCGAGACGTGGTCGGAGGCGGCGAGCGGCTCGTCGGTGTAGAGGAAGCCGTGGTCGGCCGTCACGAACACGTCCGTAGCACGGAACTCGCGGACGATGAGCTTCACGAGGCCGGAGATATCCTCGACGGCGTCTGTGCAGGCGTCAAAGACCTTGCGCTCGGTTGCCGCCTTGTCGCCGGTGGCGTCGATGGCGTTGTGGTAGACGTAGACCACGTCCGCCTCCCCCACCAGCTCCTTGCGCTCCGCGCGTCCCATGCCGTTCACGAAGTCGTCGTACGTCACGGCGACGCCCGAGGGGTGCGTGTGGCGGATTACCTCCTGCCGTTTGGCGCAGGTCGTGGCCTCCACGCCGTCCGCGAGCACAGAGAGCGTGGGCTTTCCGCCCGCCTGGGCGCGTTCTAGCGAGAAGGACCCGTGCGGCAGCAGCGCCGGCATGCCGCACTTGGTGATCGAGGGAAGCGTGGCCTGCACGGAGGCCAGCTCGGCAGAGCCCTTGGTCTCGCGCTCAAGGACGTCCGCGAGCTCTGCCGCCACCTCGTAGCGCAGCGCGTCAGAGACGATCACCCACGCACGACGCTTGCCCTGCGCGAGGCTCTCCACTTCGGACATGAAGAAGTCCTGCTGGCGCGACACGCCCGAGACGTAGCCCTGGCTCGCCAGCTCGGCAGCGGCCGCCTTAATCCAGCGCTCGGAGAGCGTGCGCAGGAACCATCCCTTGTAGAGGTTCTCCATCGCCGCGCGCGCAGCTCGAAAGTCCTCGTCCAGCTCATACTCACCGGACTTGATGGCTCCGGCAAAGGACTGGTGGAACGCCCGGTACCAGGCGTCCATCTGGTACCACTCGTCCGTGTAGGCGCCCCACACCTGCTCGGCAGACATGGCGGCGAGGCCCTCCGGGTGCTCGCGCCAGAAGCGGCGCATGCGAGCTGCCTGTGTCACGCCCTCGTAGTAGCAGGAGAGCTCCTCGTACCAGGCGAACCCGCGACGCGCTCCAACCGCAGCGAGCGCGTCCTCGATGGATGAAGGGTCGCACACGGCCGCGAAGAGCCTGCGGAGAATGACGGCGTCCACGCACGGGAAGACGCCCATGGAGAGGAGCTCGGGAAGCGTTGTGTCCGCGAGGCGGTCCTCCAGCCTGCACGCGGCCTCGACCTCCACGCAGGCGTCGAGCAGCGAGGCGCGGCCGTCGGAGGCGAGCCACACCCGGAACACCTCATGGCAGAGGTCGGCGTGATCGAGCGAGTAGCAGCGCTCAAGACCGGAAAGCACGCGCGAGGGCGCCGTGCGGGAAAACCCGGAGAGCAGCACGTGCTGCGCAAACGCGGTGGCATCGGTCACTTCGGCGGTAAAGTCCGTCCACGCGCGGGCGGCCGCACGGAAGGAGTCCGCAACGCCCGCCGCCTCGAGCGGGGCGAGTGCCTCGAGGCCTCCCCGCTCGCGCGCAGCAATGAGGTAGCGAACAAGCACCGGCACGGACCCTGCGGCATCCGCCCCCAGCTCGACGGCCATAATCGCCAGCTCGAGCTCCTGCGGCACCGCAAAGGAGTCGCGCAGCGCCAGGAGCTTGCGCACGTGCGTCTTCTTGGAGAGCCATTTCTTGCGCGCCTTGAGCTCGGAGCGCATCTCGGGGGTGTCCGCGGCGCCAAGCTCACGCAGCTGGATGGAGGCGTAGTCTGCCGAGAAGGGCGTGGAGCGCACCTCCACGTCCGCGAGCCAGTCCCCCTCCAGGCGACGCTCGCGCGGCCGGTAGAGCAGGATGCGACGGCCCAAAAGTTCCTCGTTTAGCGCCCGCTTGAGCGAGAAGAGCTCGTTCTCGCGCTCCAGTATCAGCTCAACACCCGGCAGGTCAAGCTCCCCTACGCTCTCGACGAACTCGCCGTCCGGATCGTGCCACACGACCACGCGCCCGGCGTTGCCCGCCTCGTCGAAGAGTCGCATGAGCTCGGTCTGTATGTCTGTCTGCTTCATCTTTCTGCTACGTCCTACTTGATCTTTGCCAGCACGTCCTGGAACTTCGCGTAGTTGACCTTTACACCGTCATCGAGGTCGATCGCGATCATCTGGTCGGCAAGGTGGTGAACCTTCTCCTCGTATTTCGCAATCTCGGCCGCCTGGTCGGCGACCTTCTTGCGCTCCTTGGTGAAGGCAGCCTGCTGACGCCCCTTTGAAGCAGCTATCGAGTCGTCAAGGTGCGCGAGCCTCGTGCGATAGCGGTCCTGCTGCGGGTGCACGTAGTCCGTGCGGATACGGGCGAGAAGATCCGGCTGGTAGCGATGCATGTAGACAATCGCCTTGAAACCGTTCTTCTTGCCCGAGTCAAAGAGCCAGTAGATGGGGCGCTTCTTGTAGGTCTTGCAGTGGTCAGAGAAGAACTCCTTGAGGAAGTAACTGCGGATGACGTCGCGAGCGGTGCCCTTGGCCGCAGGGTCGAGCGCATCGGCCACGAACTGCAGGTTCTCCTCAAGCGTCTCGTCACCGTAGACCACGCGCACGAACTCGACGAAGCGCGCAACCGCATCATCCTCGAAGTACTCGTCGTCCGTGATGGGGATGACGTTGTCGGCGTCCGGCATGAAAGTCACGTGCTCGGAATCGGGCATTTTGGCGAGGTAGTCTTCCACCGTGTCGCCCTGGTTTGCGAGCACAAGCCCATCCACGTCGAGCGAGTAGCGCCCGAGCATGCAGCCCACGGAATAGCTTATGAGGGAGACAATCTCGTCGCGCTTGGTACGGACGTACTTGTTGCCCTTGAAGGACTCCGGAATCTCCTCAGCAGTGTCAAAGATGCGCGCCACACTGACGTACTTGTCCTCGACCTCGATGGGCACCTCCCCTACCATGCCGTAGATCTCCGCAAAGATGCGGTTGAGCCCCTCCTCGTTGGCTTTGAGCTGGTCAAAGCGTGCGTTGACCTCAGCCTTCTCAGCTTCGTACTTGTCTCGTATGAGCGTTGCCATCTATGCAGCCCTCCCATATGTAGAACATGTGTTTGTCTCTATTGTGACGAACTTGTGTTCTGATTCGCATACAATTGATTCAGCACTTCGGCTTGTGGTATAAGAGAAGCGGTCGCCTCGCAAGAGGGGGCTATCAAGGGCCGGGGGGTTCCCCCCGGCACTTTTTGTATCTAGGGGTGATATCTCGTGAAGGAGCTCTCCGTCTTTGTAGATGAGTCCGGCGACCTCGGAGGAGAATCCAGGTACTACCTGCTCACCCTGGTCTTTCATGACCAAAGCGACGATCTCTCCCACACGATCGATCTGTACGAACAGTCGCTCGCGAGTCGAGGTCTCCCAAACGTCCCCTTCCACTTCAATCCTCTCCTCAGGGCGAACGAAGAGTACTGGAACCTCGATGCGTCGCAGCGCTCCAAGCTCCTCATGTCCTTCAGTACGTTCGCACAGCACACTCCATTCAGCTATCACGTCCTCGCGTACCGGAAGGACCGATACAAGTCGACAGACGCGCTCGTTCGTACCATGAAGCGTGATTTGACCGAGTTCCTGTTTGACAACCTCGACAAGTTCGCTGAGTTTGACCTTGTCAAGATCTACTACGACGACGGGCAACCCCTCATAACCCGCATCCTTCACGCAGCGTTCGAGTACGCCCTCTTTAAGAGTGCGGTGATGTACCGGGAAGCGCATCCAACTGAATACCGGATGTTCCAAATTGCAGACTTCGTTTGCGGCATCGAACTCATCGCTCTGAAGTACGAGAGCCACGAAGAAACCTCGACCGATAGACGCTTTTTCGGCCAATGGCGTGACTTTAGAAAGAACTACTTGAGAAAGCTCCGACGGCACGTTCTGTAACGGCGGCCTTTCGCAAGATACATCGACAACAAGTGAGTTTCGTTTGATTGCGCGGCGTGCATCGCAGTCAAAAGACAAGACTGCCTCATCGTACTTGATTGTGGTATAAGTAAAATGGCTTTCCGAACAAGGAGGGCTGTCTCTTAGCCGGGGGGTTTCCCTCGGCATTACTTTTGCCGATGAGGTAAACCTATGCGAGAGCATGTTAACCTCACGAGCGCACCGAGTTATGTCGAGTAAAAACCCAAACACTCGCAGCTTGTGTTGATTTTTCCTAGACAGAGAGGTTGGATATCTCCCGCAATTAAGTCGCAAGACAATCCGGCTGTCAGACCCGTTATGTGTCTTTGGTCGGATTTCGATACGCAACAAGCTAGGCATTCTTAGCCCCTGGTTCTACCTTATGACCAAGTTTAATTTGCCTCATCCGGCTAGATGGTAGATTGCCAATTAGAGTCACAGGTATAGAGGGACTTTGGTTACCGTCTGCAATAGCCTTCGCCCAGTTAATAAGTACAGCTTTTATATCTTGCTCTCCATAATACTTAAATTTCCTCTGATGCTGCGGTGTATCATAATCAAAAAGAGCTATTTCTTTGAAGTAAACGACAGCAATATCAACAACTGAGTCGCCCGACTCAGAAACGCATCGCTCCATATCCTTAGGAGAAAGATACAGAAACCAAGAAGAATCACCGAATCGCACGCAAATAAAGACGGTCTCGTCAGCTGACCATTTGCCGGTAAACGCGGCCAAATCCGCATTAGCACATTGCACATCCCACTGTTCTGACCCCACTGAAGAATCGTATTTTCCCGCAATTAAGCAAACAGTGTCGCGAGCCGTTCGGCCTGAAATAATATTGTATTTGATTTTATCCATCATTTTATCCATTTCGGATATATCCCCCTCTATCTGCATGTTGTACGACCGATACTCATCAATCACTCTTCTGGCGAGATGATCCTACTTTCGTTCATGCCTACCACCTACACCAATGGATTGCGCCGGAAGTCCCAGGAGGTCTCTTGGGCATCCCAGTCGGAGGCTGACAGACAGACACACTGGTCAACAATAGCGTCTACAAGCTGTTGTACTTTTTGATCAATTATTATTGGCAGCGCCTTCACTTCCTTAGCCTGCAAGTTCATCGTCGGATTCATCATCTGCAACATTAGGCAAGCAACAGATGAGTTAAGGAATGCAAGACACCAGTTTTCTCTTTCGCCAAGCGCGCATATGGTGGGGCCGGCCATGTCAAAGCCGCCAACACCAGGGAATAGTCGGAAGTTTGGTCTTCCCGATGTGAGCATCGTGTATGTGATGCCGCTATTGAACCAATATCGCTTTGCAAGAAGATTTGAAGTTGGGTTTGTCTCATAATAACTAAGAGAACTCGGTAAGATGCTAACAACATGAGTCAAATTCCCATACCAACGACGAAAGTCACCTCCCTTGGAGTAAAAGGCCCAACTTTTGCCCTTGCCTATAGAGTGAACGGCAACCTCCCAGACCAGGCGAAGATATCTTGCATTGTCCCCTGTTTTATTCTGTGAGCCTGTGTAATCAGAGAAGGAGGCGATGCTAGTACCTCTACTAAAGGCAGACAACATTCCATGCCCCACCCAATAGGCGATGGGGGTGCCGGGGATGTCGTGGAAAGTGGAGGCGTAAGCGCGGTAGAACCAGCCGCAGGTGGGGTTGGAAATGGCTGTTTTGAGTGCCTCGTCTTTGGATCCAATCTTTTGATTTAGTTTATAGAAACTACTCAAGAACCCCTTCGACTTACCGGCCGAGATAACCCATCCTGCATTGGCATCAAAAACATCGGGATGCGCATTAGTACCACGGGTGTCAATCAACGCGATGATTGTGGAATGGTCGATAATCTTTTCTCGCATTGACGTAAAAGATGAGAGATACAAGCAAGTATCTGAGGTGATGACGCTCGCATATCCCATGTCCTTAGCAAGCGAAACGTTGCGTTCGATGAAGCAGGTGCAGAGGTCGCTCTTGACGTCGGGGTAGTTCTTCTTGATCCAGTTGGACATGAAGGGATTGAAGGAGCTGGAGCCCATGTAGGGTGGGTTGGCAACCACGACGTCGTAGCGGTCAGAAATAGCTTTAAGCACAGGCTCGACAGCTCGGAGGGATTCGGCGAGCTTGCTGTCTAGGAGGCTTGCACCAGCCTCCTGGGCAAGGGCGTGAATGGAGTCGAGTTCCTTCTCGGTGAGTTTTACGAGGCTGCCGATCTCGCCGAGGTGCTCGAGCTGTTCGGAGACGGACTTGGGCAGATCCGCGCCCTCGCAGTCGACGGACTGGAAGACGTGTATCCTCGCCGTTACGTCACGCTTGAGGAAGCGACGGTCGTGTTCTCGCGCGCGCATGGCGAGCACGAGGGAGGCGATCTGGGCGGCACGCTCGTCGATCTCGAAGCCCGTGAGGTTCTTCCTTAGAATGAGCTCGGGAATCTCGGAGGGGCGGTAGCCGCGCTCCTCGTACATGGCATAGAGCAGCTCGAAGGCGTACGAGAGGATGTGGCCCGAGCCGCA
>CASELS010000078.1 GCA_949288855.1 uncultured Collinsella sp.
GGTCTCGTCGCGATGGTTTACGAGGCGCGCCCCAACGTCACAGCCGACGCCGCCGGCATCTGCATCCGTACCGGTAACGCCTGCATCCTGCGCGGCGGTTCCATCGCGCAGCGCTCCTGCGTGGCCATCGCGCATGTGCTCGCCGACGCCGTGGAGGCAAGCGGGTTTCCGCGTGAGGCGGTTTCTATCATCGAGACGACCGACCGCGCTGCGACAGGTGTCCTTATGGGGCTGCGCGGCATCGTGGACGTGCTCATCCCGCGCGGTGGGGCGGGCCTCATCGAACGCTGCGTGCGCGAGGCGTCGGTTCCTGTTATCGAGACGGGAACGGGCAATTGCCATATCTACGTGCACGAAAGCGCTGATTTCAAACGGGCAGAGGACATCATCGTGAACGCCAAGACACAGCGTGTCGGCGTGTGCAACGCTGCGGAGTCCCTGCTTGTGGACGAGAAGATAGCGACGCCGTTTCTCACCGAGATGCTGCCCGTCTTGCGGGCGCACGATGTGCTGGTGCACGGTGATGCTGCTACGTGCGATATCGCACGCGGTCTTGGCCTCGCGGAGGGCACTGACTACGTGCCCGCCACCGAGGACGATTGGGGCCGCGAATACCTTGCCCTGGAGATCTCCGTCAAGGTGGTCTCTGGTATCGGTGAGGCGATTGCGCACATCAACCGCTATGGAACGCATCATTCGGAGGCAATAGTCGCAGCCGACGAGGCGGCCTGCGAGCGCTTCCTCACCGAAGTCGATGCAAGTTCGGTCTATGCCAACGCGAGCACGCGTTTCACCGATGGCGGCGAGTTCGGTCTGGGTGCCGAGATTGGCATTTCCACGCAGAAACTGCACGCTCGCGGGCCCTTTGCCGCCGAAGCGCTCACTACCTACAAATACGAGATTCGGGGCACGGGTCAGGTCCGTCCCTAGTGCTTTTGCGCGTCGCTGCGCCGTAGCTTCAGCCGGAATATAACAAAGCTTCCCTCGAATGAGAGGGGGTTAATCTGACATAGTCATGGGAAATCGCGATTCATAGAACCGCATTGATAGAGCTGCACGACGCTCACCTGCAGTTCTTTGTCGACTGCCGAAGCGCTGCGGCGTACTTTCAAGTGTTTTGCCGTGACTATGTCTAAGTAACCCCCTGTTCCGTTACCAGCCGGGATTATCGATCAGGGCTTTGCCGTGGATGCCCGGGATGGAGAACAGGTCCCTATGCAGGCGTTCGCGTGCATCTATGAACGAGGCAGTCCGCGGGCAGTGCTTGAGCCCGAGCGGTTCGGCATAGCTTTCCAAAATGATATTGAGCTTGTCCAGGTCTTCAATCTGTTCGTAGTTTATTTCCCGGACGACGTAGCCCATGGCCTCGAGTGAGACGCGTCTCCGGGAGGTCCGTGCGAATCCAGTGGGGTCTGCATGATGGCCCATACCGTTTACCTCAAGAATCGCCAATCGGCTATGCCACTCCTGATCTGCTACGAGATGGTCGCCGTCCTGAATGTTCCGCGCGTTTTCATTCAGGAGAACCGTTCTGTTCAGATGGGGGATCTCCCACTGCTCGCCACCTCTGTAGGTGGGCAGAAACTCCAGCAGGCACATGGTTGTCTCAAGGGGAGAGCCGGAACCGTCCAGTACAAGCGGTGCCAGGCCTCGCGCCCTGACGATACCGTTGACCTCTTTGATTTCTCTGTACGCGCTCTTCAGCTGCTCACGGGTGGCAAGGGGAGGCCGCTTCCAGAGCGTTCCCTTGCGAGGATCTTTGCCCTCACAGTAGCTCCAACGCCGCGAGCAGGTTTCGTCAAAGGTCAGGGGGATTCCGAATTCGTCAGAGTAGGCGGTAATGGGGTTGCCGCTCAGGTGCTCTTGGGGCAGAGACGACAGGACGAGCCGCGCGCGCTCAGTGGGATAGAAAAGCGTGTATATCCCGCACGCCTCATACATCAGGTGCAGAATCGCGGCATCGGTCCGCCCTCTGCCGGCCTGCGCTATGGCGAGTTCGGGGGAGGCTACGAAGAGGTCGTTTCCCAAATCGACGCAATACGGCTTGATTGCCGGGGCATTGCCTCGACGGATGGAAACGATGGGGTCGTTCCCGACGCGCTGCATTTCATCGGTGATGACGCTTATGGGGAGCGGTATGCCCTTTAAGTCGGATAAAACCCGCCCTCTGATTTTACGAATCGCCGCCCCGTCATTGGGGCGTTCTCGGGCAAGCCGCTGTGCAATCTTGATGTCGGGCCGATACACATCCGGGAGGTTCGCGAGTGAGATTTCTACATCGCGAACGCAGGGCGGTGTTCGCCAGTACGTAAGAGCCGATTCCCCAATGATGATGACCATGTAATCCCCCTATCACTCGACGGAGCTATCAGCGCTCCTTAGAGATGAGAATCCCATGGACGTCTCACAGATATTCTCATGCCTCCAACAGATACCTGACAATCGGTGAAACGTTATCTGCTCACTATCTGACAGGGTTGCAGAACATGAGAAACAAGCAGGTAAAAGGCTTGATATTTCCGGCTCTGGATATGTCTTTCGACCCTAAGTGAGAAAGAGGGCGTATCTTTGACACCGCGATTGATTATGAAATATCGGAAAACAACACAAAACGCCGCCCCATCAGAGCGTGCTGATAGGGCGGCGTCGGGTTAGATGAAGTCTTAAGCGAATAAAGTGGACGGGTGCCTAGGCGTCCTCTTTGCCGAAAGTGTCGCGGTCAGGCGCGAAGCTCTGCATCGCCTCGATGGTGCGGGCGAAGAGCTCGTCGAGCTCCCAGCCGAGCATCTCCGCGCCATGGCGAATCGTGTCGCGGTTCACGCCCGCGGCAAAGCGCTTGTCCTTGAACTTCTTCTTCAACGATTTGACGTTGAAGTCCATGACACTCTTGGAGGGTCGCATCACCACGGCAGCGCCGATGAGGCCGGTGAGCTCCTCGCAGGCGAAGAGGATTTTTTCCATCTCAAGCTCGGGACGGGGGAGGTCCGGGTTGAAGTCCGAGCAGTGGCTCTGCACGGCCCGCACGAGTTCAGGCGTACCGCCTGCCTCCTCGATGAGTGGCGCCGCAAAGAGCGTATGGCGCTCGGGCTCGTCGGCGTGCTCCTCCCAGTCGAGGTCGTGCAGAAGGCCGACGATGCCCCAGAACTCGACGTTGTCCGGGTCGATCTCGCGGGCGAAGTAGCGCATGACGCCCTCGACCGTCTCACCGTGTTCAAGGTGGAACGGATCGTGGTTGTGCGCGGCGAGCAGCTCATACGCCTGCTCGCGGGTCATACCGGCAGAAAGGGTCTTTAACATCGCTTCTCCTTCCTACATGACCTCGGGGGCGGAGACGCCCACGAGCGAAAGCACGAGCGCGAGTACGATGCGCACCGCGTCGCAGACAGCAAGGCGGGCACGCGAGAGCTCCTCGTCGACCGGGCGCCCCTCGCTCGGGAGCACCTGGCAGTCGTGGTAGAACGCGTGGTAGGCGCCGGCGAGCTCCTCGGCAAAGTGGGTGAGGCGGAACGGCGCGCGGTCGCGGGCGCAGCTCGCAATGAGCCCCTCGAGCTCAGAGATCTTGCGGGCGAGCGCAAGCTCGGTCGGGTCCGAGAGCACCGAGAGGTTCACATCCTCGCCAACAGCGCGGCGAGCAACCTCTCCCATACCGATCTCGGCCGCCTCCTCGGGGCTCACGCCGGCGGCGCGGCGCAGGATCGAACAGATGCGCGCGTGCGCGTACTGCACGTAGTAGACCGGGTTGGCGTTGCTCTTCTCTTTGACGGCGTCGATATCGAAGTCGATCATCTGATTGGACGAGCGGGAGATGAGCGTGTAGCGCGCGGCGTCGGCGCCGACCTCATCCAGCAGCTCGCGGAAGGTGACCATCGTGCCGCGACGCTTGGACATGCGCACCGGCTTGCCCGAGCGCAGCAGGTTCACGAGCTGGCCGAGCAGCACCTCAAAGCGGCCGGGGTAGCCGAGGGCGTCGCACACGCAGCGGACGCGCTCGATGTAACCGTGGTGGTCGGCGCCCCAGATGTCGATGACGTGATCGACGCGCTGGAACTTGTTCCAGTGGTACGCCACGTCGGAGGCAAAGTAGGTGTACTCGCCGTTGGCCTTCACGAGCACGCGGTCCTTGTCGTCGCCGAGGTCGGTCGAGCGGAACCAGAGCGCATCGTCCTTCTCGTAGAGGTAGCCCATCTCGCGAAGCTTGGCGAAGGCGCGGTCGACGGCGGTCTGGTCGTTGGCATCCTTCTCGTAGAGCGTGCGCTCGGAGAACCAGACGTCAAAGGTGCAGTTGGCGTCCTCGCAGGTGGTGCGAATGTCGTCAAGCATGCGGCGGTAACCGTTCTCGCGGAAGGCGGCGACACGCTCGTCGTCTGCGACCTCTGCCCAGCGGTCCCCGTCCGTCTCCACGATGTGCGCAGCCTCGTCGATGATGTAGCCGCCACCGTAGGCGTTGCCGCCGAGGGCGTCCATAAAAGCGTCCTGGAAGGGATGGGTCTCGGGGTGTGCGCCCTCCTCGTCATCCACAAAGGCGACGCGATCCGCCTCAAGGGCGTCGTGGGCGGCGCTAAGCGTGAGCCCGCGCTCGTTCATGAGCGTGAGAAGCTGCAGGTAGCGCACGGAGAGGGAGCTGCCAAAAACGTCCATCTGACTGCCGTGGTCGTTAATGTAGTACTCGCGCTCCACGTTGTAGCCTGCGTGCTCCATGACGCGGCAGAGCGAGTCGCCGATGGCGACCCAGCGGCCGTGGCCGACGTGCATGGGTCCCACGGGATTTGCGGAGACAAACTCAACCTGGACCTTCTGCCCCTCGCCAACGTTGGAGCGGGCAAAGCCTGCGCCCTGCTCGCGCACCTCGGCAAAGACGGCGTTCTTCGCCGCAACGGAGAGATAGAAGTTGATGAAGCCGGGGCCCGCGACCTCGACCTTCTCAACGGCGCCGCCGAGGTCGATATTGTTCGCGATCGCCGTGGCAATGTCGCGCGGCGCGCGGTGGGCGAGCTTTGCGGAGCGAAGCGCCACCGTGGAGGTCCACTCGCCGTGGCTGGTGTCCTGGGGGCGCTCGATGCCGCAGTCGGCAACGTCGAATGCGGGCAGCTCGCCCTTATTTTGCGCGGCGGCGAGCGCTGCGCGCACCAGCTCCTCGATCTTGTCGGGCATGGATCCTCCTCATATGTCGCACCGCAGGCGGAATCGCGCAAGTCCGGGGCGCAGAATCCGCAGCTTACGGCCCATAACCGTACACAGCGGAACACTCTAGCACATATCGCGCGCCCTCACGCAGGTTACAGAGGCAAAATCGCCCGTCAGACGGGTCGTCGCACCACTGCGGCGGCCGAGCGTGCCACCGCGCGCGTCCACCATACGGCCTTGTGCGGACAAGGCTGAAACGTTTGCGCAGCTAAATTGTGCTGAGTTTGTGTGGCAAATCAACAAAAGTGCACGTAAACGTGCTATTCTTATCTAACTGAGCTTATGAGACGGAGGAAGCATGTTTCGAATCGGAGAGCACGTTATCCATCCCGGGCAGGGCGTCTGCACGGTGACGGGGTATGACGAGGGCGGGGCGGCGCCAATGCTTGTCCTCGAATCAAAGCAGGGGCATGCGCGCACCCGCATGCTCTATCCTGTTGCGCAATCCGACCGGCTGCATGCGACCGTCTCGCGCGAGGAGGCCGAGCGCCTGATCGCGGGGTATCTCGACATGGAGTGTGACTCCTTCACGGAGCGCAACAGCTCGCTGGAGGAAACCCACTTCAAGCAGCTTCTCAAGCGTGGCATGCCCGATACCATGCGGGTGGCAAAGACCATGCGGCACCGCATCCGGGAGGCGGAGCGCCTGTCAAAGAAGCCGAGCAGCTACTATGCGCGCGTCCTTAAGGAGGCGCATCGTCGCTCGGTGGAGGAGCTTGCCGTGGCGCTCGAATGCAGCGAGGACGATATCGAGGCACGCTTTGAGCAGATGATGCAGGTGCAGCCGAGCGACAACTAATGGGCGACAACTAATCGTTCACCCATTGATTTGCGCATACTGACCCAATGCGGGCAGGGGGTTGTGCTACAATCACGTGCGTGTTTTAGCTACCCCCTTGTACAGTCGAATCTTTGCCGCTCGTTTTTTCTCACCCAGTGCGTGTAGCCAAACCTTCAAGCGATATCAGATGGCATGACGCATAGGCCTTGGCAATCGAGGCGACGGGGTACGAACACGCCAATCGGTCTGTATCGGCGCGATGCTTTGCCGCGCCGTGGTAGGTTCGTCGGTCGCATCAGCGCCGACCGAGAGAAAGTAGAGCAGCTAACGTGGCAGATGAAAACGCATCCGCAGAGATGAATGCCGAGGTTTCCGCGCAGGCGGCGCCCGTGCCCGCAGCTGAGGGAACTCCTGCTCCCGAGGCGGCGGAGAAGCCCCGTCGCCGCCGTACGCGCAAGGCACCCGCGGCGGAGGCCGCGCCGACGCTTGAGGTATCACGAGCGGCCGCACCGGAAATCAGCGCCGAAGGGAATATCGTGCTCCCCACGGCGGACGATACTATAATTGGAGGCATGACGAATGGACAGCATGAAAAACAAGAATGGCAGCAACCTCTGCCTAATTTTCCGG
>CASELS010000079.1 GCA_949288855.1 uncultured Collinsella sp.
CGGTGCGCGCGGAGACCTTCGCCTCGCGACACGCCGCCGCCTCGAGCGCTCGGCGCTCGGCCCGAAGCGTCGCCTTGGCGTCGCGCCCGCGCTTTACGCGCAACGGGCTCGCGGGCTCCCGGACCGTAAGGGCCCAGCCCTCGGCAGCGTTGTCGCGCGACGCTGCGACCACATCGCAACCGCACCTGAGCTCCACGCCCTCCCGTGCGCACGCGGCAAGGAGCGCATCCCGCACAGATTCTGCTCGCTTGCTATACGGGTACAGGCGCCCCTCTTCTGCCGTGGTCAAGATCCCCACGGACGAAAAGAACGCCTCCAGCGCACGCTCCGGCTCCTCCCCCATCACTGTTCGGGCAATCTCGGGGTGATAATAGCGCTCTGGGTCGAGGCGCTCAGCGGAAAGGTTGCAGCGTCCATTTCCCGTCGCCAGGATTGGGAGCCCACAGGCGACGTCCTGTTCGAGCACTACCGTGCGCGCACCTTCGCGGGCGGCGGCGAGCGCGGCGGCAAGCCCCGAGGCTCCTCCGCCTATGATCACCACGTCGTATTGCACATGCACACCCATGGTCTGCTCCCGTTGCCCAAACCGCTGCGTCTCACTGTCGTATCGATGGTATCAGGCCTCTACCCCGCCGCCAAATAGCCGTTGCGTCCAGCAGGTACCGAGGTGATAAACCCGGTATGCACCCGAGCGTCCGCGACCACATTTCAGGCGAAAACCAAGGTAGTGAACCCGACCATCGCTTCTTGCAAAAAGTGGGGTAGTGAACCCGCGAGGCGAATCATGCAAGAATCGAGGTAGTGAACCCGATAATGCGCGATTCGGCGCCTTTGCCGGCGCCGGGTTCACTACCTCGGTTTTTACAGGCTCTCTACCAGCTGTTCTTTCACCGGTTTTTTCTCGGGTTCACCACCGGGTTCATTACTTCGATTCTTGCCGGAACCGCGGTTGGGGTTCACCACCTCAGTTTTTGCATGACGTACGGCGCCGGGCATCTCAAACCGTGGCGACACACCTCGCACGCACCGAGGTGCGCGCCGACAATTCGCATCACGCAAAGGAGGCCCCGTAGGGCCTCCTCGTGCCAGAACAGCTATAAGCGGTCGACAGCCATATGGGTACACCGTAGCGGTCAGCGAACGCGCGAACACACCGCAGCAAGCGGCGCGCCCTTACGCGCGCTGGACGCCGGTCGCTAGGCGTTCTCGCTCGCACCCTCGCCCTCGTGCGGCTCCACGGCCTCGCAGGCCGCAATCGCATCGGGCAGAAGGTCGGAGGGCAGGGCCTCCTCAATCGCGCCGGCATCGCACGCAAGGGCGAGCGCCGGGTCGATGGGCAGGCGCCCGAGCACCTTCACGCCGTAACCCTCGGCAACCTCGTCGAGCTTACTCGGACCAAAGACCTCGATCTTCTTGCCGCAGTCGGGGCAGGTGATGTAGCTCATGTTCTCGATGATGCCGAGGATGGGCACGTTCATCTTGTCCGCCATGTTCACGGCCTTGGCCACGATCATGGACACCAGGTCCTGCGGGCTCGTGACCACGACGATGCCGTCGACCGGCAGCGACTGGAAGACCGTGAGCGCCACGTCGCCCGTGCCCGGAGGCATGTCGACAAGCAGGTAATCCAGCGGACCCCACGAGGTGTCGCTCCAGAACTGACGAATCGCGCCGGCGATGACCGGACCGCGCCAGAGCACCGGATCGGTCTCGTTGGCGAGCAGCAGGTTCGACGACATGACCTTGATGCCGGTCATGGACACCTCGGGCAGCAGAAGGTTGCCGATACCGCTTGCGTGGCGGCCGCTCATGCCGAGCATCTTAGGGATAGAGGGGCCCGTGATATCGGCGTCCAGGATG
This sequence comes from uncultured Collinsella sp., assembly GCA_949288855.1. Classification (GTDB taxonomy): domain Bacteria; phylum Actinomycetota; class Coriobacteriia; order Coriobacteriales; family Coriobacteriaceae; genus Coprousia. The sequence goes on from CASELS010000079.1 coordinate 1,861, forward strand.
CCGACCTTGTTGCCGCGACGGGCGAGCTCGACGGCAAGCGAGCCCGTGACAAACGACTTGCCCACGCCGCCCTTGCCCGAAAGCACCGCGATTACGCGCTTGGCCTCGGAGAGGTTGTTCTCTTCAAACTGCTGGGGAGCCGTCTTGCCGCCGGCAGCCACCGCATGCTCACATGTTGCCATGGATGGTCCTTTCATGCGCATCGAGAGCGCCCGCAAGCGCTCTCGAAGTTGTAGTACCCGCTTATGATACCCACACCGCTAGGCTGCAACCGCCTCGGCGACGGGAGCCTCGTTGCACGCATCGGAGGGAGCGGCGAGCTTGATTGCGCCGTAGACAAAACCCCAAGCGGCAACAAAGAAGGCGAGGGCAAAGAAGCCAACCTGAGCGCTCTCGATGGTGTTGTTCATGCCACCGGCGAGCGAGATGACAAGCACAGCCGCGGCAACGATGAGCTCGGCGACCCAGAGACCTTCTTCGCGACGATAGAGCTCAAGAGCCACCGCTGCGAGGTAGAGGGCGAGCAGCACGCCCGTGATGGTGTGCATCTGGGAGAACGAGCCCAAAAGCGGCTCATTCCAGATGCCCCAAAGACCAGCGAGCAGAAGCACGATGCAAAGCACGGGCTCCGTCCAGCCGAGGGCACGGGGTGCGCGCGTAGCGAGCGAGGTGATGGAGCCGACAAAGCCCGCGACGATCGCCCACCAAGGCAGAAGGGCAACCAGGCCGGAGGGGCCCTCGACAGGCGTGGGCAACAGCCCGCCCGCGCCACCCTCGGGCGCCGTCACGAACATATAGACCGCCCAGAAGAAGCAGAGCACCGCCATGGCGATGAGGCTCCACTTGGCACCGGCGAGCCTGACCGCCAGCCCCTTCGTGTCCACGGGTCGGTACTCGGGCATATACTCTTCGTTCATAGAGACCCCTCTATTCCCCCGAGCGCGGCAGGCATCCGCGCGATTTAACTCCCCTGAGTATACCATCGGCCCTGGCTTTAGTGCTTGGCGCGCTTTGCCCGTGCGCCTTGGCGCTTGCGGCCGGAGGCGAACACGCTTCCCTTGCGCGCGTCGCGGCGCAAAAGCTCGATCACCTCGTCCTCGCTCGTCCCCTCCGCGATAGCGCGCAGATGCACGATGGCGTCACGCAAGCGTGCCGCCTCCTCAAAGTCCATGGCCTCGGAGGCGCTCCGCATATCCTCTTCCATGGTGGCGACAATACGGGCGAGCTCGTCTTTGGGCAGGTTGGCAAGCTCCTCGGCGAGCTGCTGTCCGTCCGAGACCGCCGATGCGGGCGCCTCGTCGGCACCGTGCTCCCCCGCCGGCGTGAAGAACGCTCCGTGCCCGAGCGTGTCGCCGCGGCTGCGGTCGCGCTTACCCACGTTCTCGGTCGCCTCGGCAATGAAGCTCGAGATGTCGTTGATGGCCTTGCGCACCGTCTTGGGCTCGATGCCGTGATCCTCGTTGAACTTCATCTGGATGGCGCGGCGGCGGTTAGTCTCGTCGATGGCCTCGCGCATCGAGTCGGTGATCGTGTCGGCGTACATCACCACGGCGCCGTCGGCATTGCGCGCTGCGCGGCCGATGGTCTGGATGAGCGAGCGACGGTTGCGCAAAAAGCCCTCTTTATCCGCATCGAGAATCGCTACGAGCGAGACCTCGGGCAGGTCGAGGCCCTCGCGCAAAAGGTTGATGCCCACAAGCACGTCGATCTTGCCCTGGCGCAGGTCGCGCAGGATGTCCACGCGGTCCATCGTCGCGGTGTCGGAGTGCATGTAATTCACCTTCACGCCCGCGTCGAGCAGGTGGTCGGTGAGGTCCTCGGCCATGCGCTTGGTAAGCGTCGTCACCAGCACGCGCTCGTGCCGTGCGGTGCGCTCGCGGATCTCCTCCAGCAGGTCGTCAATCTGGCCGCGCACGGGCCGCACGTCGATCTTGGGGTCGAGAAGTCCCGTGGGACGGATGATCTGCTCAACGTTGTTCTGGCTCACGCGCAGCTCGTAGTCGCCCGGCGTCGCCGAGACGTAGATGAACTGCGGGATGCGCGCCTCAAACTCGTCAAAGCGCAGCGGCCGGTTGTCGAGCGCCGAGGGCAGGCGAAAGCCGTGCTCCACCAGCGTCACCTTACGCGAGCGGTCGCCCTCGTGCATGCCGCGGATCTGCGGAACCGTCACATGGCTCTCGTCGATGATGCAGAGCATGTCCTTAGGGAAGTAGTCGATAAGCGTGAAGGGCGGCTCGCCGGGTTTGCGGCCGTCGAGATGGCGCGAGTAGTTCTCGATGCCGTTGCAAAAGCCCATGGTCTCGAGCATCTCGAGGTCGTAGTCGGTGCGCTGCTGCAGGCGCTGCGCCTCGAGCAGCTTGTCGGCCGCCTTGAGCTCTGCCACGCGCTGCTCGCACTCCTCCTCGATCGTCTTTAAGGCCGCGGTCACCTTGGGCTTCTCGGTCACGTAATGCGAAGCCGGCCAGACCGGGATCGCGTCGTATTCCCGCAGAATCTCTCCGGTGACCTCGTCTATCTCGGCGATAAGCTCGACCTCGTCGCCAAAGAACTCAAAGCGCAGCGGATGCTCGGCGTAGGGCGGATACACGTCCACCACGTCGCCGCGCACGCGGAAGGTGCCGCGGGCGAGGTCGAAGTCGTTGCGGTCGTACTGGATATCGATGAGGGTATGAATGAAGTCGTCACGCTCGAGCGGAGTCTTCTTGTCCACATTGGGCGCAAGGCCGGCGTAGTCTTCCGGCGAGCCGATGCCGTAGATGCACGAGACGCTCGCCACCACGATCACGTCGCGGCGCGAGAGCAAAGACGCCGTCGCCTGATGGCGCAGCATCTCGACCTCCTCGTTGATGGAGGCGTCCTTCTCGATATAGGTGTCGCTCTGCGGCACGTAGGCCTCGGGCTGGTAGTAGTCGTAGTAGGAGACAAAGTAGACCACCGCGTTGTGGGGGAAGAACTCCTTGAGCTCGCTGGCGAGCTGCGCGGCGAGTGTCTTGTTGGGAGCCATCACAAGCGTGGGCTTGCCGAGCGCCTCGATGGTCTTTGCCATGGTATAGGTCTTGCCAGAGCCGGTTACACCGAGAAGGACCTGATAGCGGTCACCGTTCTCAACGCCCTTCACCAGCGAGGCGATGGCCTCGGGCTGATCGCCCGACGGCTCAAAGGGAGAGACGACCTCAAACTTGACGGGATCGCCCGCAACACCGAAGCGCTTAAGCTCGCCGCCAACGCGCTCGACCTCAAACTTCTCCATGCAAGCCTCCTCGTCGCCACGCCCCATCAGGCGGATTTGTTATAGAAACTCGTTGCTGTATAGCTCCTTATACCGCGTCCAGGCGTTGTTCACTCTAAAGAGATACGCCTGGGTCTCGGGGAACGCGATCGCGTTGTGCAACGCTGTGTCGACCTCGCTCCAATCGTTCACGCGGGAGAGCCCGGCATTATACGCCGCGATGGCGCGGTCTGTCGAGCCGTTGAAATAGTCAATCAAATAAGAGAGGTACGCGCTGCCAAATTCGATGTTGGTCTCGGGATCGTCCAAGTTCTCGGGATCAAAGCGCGTCGCGTCCACAAGCCCCAGCCGTACCATGTCCTCTGCCGTCGCCGGCAGAAGCTGCATGAGACCATGAGCGTCCTTAGACGAGACCGCATCAGGATCCCAGTTGGACTCCGTCTCTATAACTGCCGCGACTAAAAACGGATCAACTGCATGGCGCTCGCTTGAGGCGCTGATGTAATCGGTGTATTCGAGCGGATAAATGAGCTGAAAGAGAGCAGCTGGCGCATAGACATACACAAACGAGATGGCGCCAATGAGAGCCATGATAAGTAGCGGAACGATTCGATACCAAGCGAGAAGACGAACACGGTTAGGCATCGAGGCCATCCAGACTCATCTGACCGGGAAGAAGTCCCTTGTCGGCCATCCAGGCATCGAGCGCGGAGAAAAGAGAATCGTCACCCGCAGCATTGTCAATCACGAGCGACGCAAGGGAGCAGAGCTCCTCCTCGGAGGGCTGAAGCGACGCACGCGCCTCAAAATCCTCGGCACTCATGCCACGCTCGATAGCACGCATGCGGCGAATGTCAGCCGGAGCCGTGATAGCGATGATCTCATCGGCAAGGTTAAAAGCGTAGGTGAATTCCTGCGCAAGCGACACCTCGACAACCGTAAAGGTGGCACCATCATCCTCAACGGTGCAGGTCGAAGGAAGCAGCAAGTTATTCAGTCGATCATAGACAACAGGCAAGACGATGGAGTTGAGCTGGTGCGCAGACTCGTGAGTGGCGAACGCACGCTCGGCGAGAACCTTGGTGCGAATGTAGCCACCCTCATCGAGGATTTCTGCACCAAAGGCATCCAACAGGTTCTCAACAATCTCGGAGCCAGGAACATAAAGGTCCTTTGCAAGCTGATCAAGATCGATGCGACGAGCTCCGCGAGAAGCAAGGTAGCACGTTGCGGTGCTTTTACCGGAGGCAAGGTTGCCTATGACAAACGCCGTGAACATACCAGCCTCCTCTAACCAGATAACTGTATAAGGATACTAAATAGATACCCTACATAGCAAAAGAGCCTCTGGAATCCAGAGGCTCTCAATGCAGTTCGTTCGGACGGCCCGGTGCCGTCCACCGGTCAGCGGCGCCCTACCCTCCCACGGGCTCACCCCGCAGTACTCTCGGCGCGAGGGGTCTTAGC
>CASELS010000080.1 GCA_949288855.1 uncultured Collinsella sp.
CCCGACCGGGTTCCCTAAGCGAACATTCCGCAGGCCGCAAGGCCGAGGACGTTCGCTTAGGGAACCCGGTCGGGGCCTCCCAATGAGAGTCGAGAGCCTCGCTCGTTACTTGTTCACCTGGCCGGCACGCACCGCAGCCTTCTTGCGGTCGGTCGCGTTCAGGATGCGCTTACGCAGGCGGATGTTCTTGGGCGTGACCTCCACGAGCTCGTCGTCGGCGATGTACTCGAGCGCCTCCTCGAGCGTGAAGGTGCGCGGCGGGGTCAGCTGCACCGCGATGTCGGCGGTGGAGCTGCGCTGGTTGCCAAGGTTCTTGGTACGCGCGATGTTGACCACCATGTCGCCCGGCTTGTTGCGCTCGCCCACGAGCATGCCCTCGTAGCACTCCGTGCCCGGCTCCACAAAGAGCTGGCCACGCTCCTGCAGCGTACCGAGTGCGTAGGCAACGGCCTTCTCCGTGGTCATCGAGATCATGGCGCCGTTGTTGCGCCCGCCGAGCTCGCCCGCATAGGGGCCGTACTCCAGGAAGGTGTGATAGAAGACGCCCTCGCCGTGGCTCACGTTCAGAATGCGGTTCTTAAGGCCCATGATGCCGCGGGTGGGGATGCGGAACTCAATGTGGGTCACGGTCGAGCCCGCGTTCATGCTCGTCATGGTGCCACCGGCGTTACCAAAGACCTCGATGACCTTGCCCGCGTACTCGTCGGGGCACTCCACCACGGCCTGCTCGATGGGCTCGAGCTTGTTGCCGTGCTCGTCGGTCTTGATAAGGACGCGCGGGCGGCCAACCTGGAACTCGTAGCCCTCGCGGCGCATGGTCTCCATAAGGACCGACAGATGCAGGATGCCGCGGCCCGAGACCTCGACGCCGCTCTTGTCCTCGAGTTCCTCGATCTTCATGGTCACGTTGTTCTCGGCCTCGGCAAAGAGGCGCTCCTTCAGCTGACGGGCGCCCACAATGTCACCGTCGCGGCCCACGAGCGGCGAGGTCGACGCCTCAAAGACAACCGACAGCGTCGGCGGGTCGATCTCGATGGGGTCGAGGTGCACGGGGTGCTCCGGATCGGTGTAGACGTCGCCGATATCGGTGCGGTCGATACCCACCACCGCGGCGATGTCGCCCGCCTGGACCTCCTGGCACTCGGTGCGACCGAGGTAGTCGAAGGTGTAGAGCTGCTTCACCGTGGCCGTGGAGCTCGAGCCGTCGTTTTTGACCACGAGGATCTGGTCACCGTTGTGGATGGTGCCAGAGTACACGCGACCGATACCGATGCGGCCGACGTAGCTCGAGTGGTCGATGGTCACGCACTGCATGGCGAGCGGCGCGCCCTCCTCAACCTCGGGCGCGGGCATCTCGTGGATGATCATGTCGAGCAGCGGATACATGTCGTCGCCGTCGGCAAGCGGGTCGAGGCGCGCGTAACCGTTCACCGCGCTCGCGTACACCACGTGCTCCATGGCAAACTCGAGCTGCTCGTCGGTAGCTCCAAGGTCGGCCATGAGGTCGAGGCAGTCGTTGTAGGCGCGATCCGGCTCAGCGCCCGGACGGTCGATCTTGTTGATGACGATCATGATCTTGAGGCCGCACGCGATAGCGTGGGAGAGCACGAAGCGCGTCTGGGGCATGGGACCCTCAAAGGCGTCCACCAGAAGCAGCGCGCCGTCGGCCATCTTGAGCACGCGCTCGACCTCGCCGCCAAAGTCGGCATGGCCGGGGGTGTCGATGACGTTGATCTTAACGCCCTTGTACTCGATGGAGCAGTTCTTGGCGAGGATCGTGATGCCGCGCTCGCGCTCCTGATCGTTGGAGTCGAGCACGCGCTCCTCAACCTGCTGGTTGGCACGGAACGCGTCCGTGGCGCGCAGCAGCTTGTCGACGAGCGTGGTCTTGCCGTGGTCGACGTGTGCGATGATGGCGATGTTCCTCAGGTTCTCGACGCGCATACTTGCAGTTCTCCTTGCCTCTTCTATCCCCAAGGGTTGCCCGGCGCCGTGCTCTTCTCCCGCGCTCAGCTTCGCACAGCTCAGAAATCGCGCGGAAGAAGAGCGCGGCGCCGGGCACGCCGGGTTGTAGACGATATCGATCAGAATGCGCAGTAGGGCCATCGGCCGGGTAGGACCAACAGGTCACAGGGGTCGAAGCTCCTTTAGCGCAAACGGTACTAATAGTAAACGATGTGCCGGTCAGCGGTTGTTTGCGTTCTGTAAACGCAAGGTGGCTCCACACACCTAGATGAGCGCGGGCTCCTCGCCCGCCGGCTCCGGGTCGCTCCAACCAAAACGGTCCCCTGCTCCGGGGTTCTCGTACAGGACGTAGGCGGAATAGCCCGTGGGCAGGGCGCACTCGTAGAAGCTCACGAGCACAGCGTCGCGATAGGCGCCCTCAATCTCAACAGCACCCGTACAGGCAATGGCATAGCGGTCGATAGCGCGCAGCCCTTCCTCGGCGTTGCCGCGAGCGTTATCCGTGATAAACGCCTGTGCCGCCTCCAGACAGGCCTCCTCGCCGTCGTCGGTAAAAACGGCCTCAATGCGCCCGTCCGCCGCGTCCTCTGCGCAGGCGGCGGTGCCGGGGTCGCGTCCCTCGGCAAGCTCGTCGAGCATGTAGCCGATGAGGTCGCAGACCATCTCGTCGAGCTCCGGCGACACGGCGCTGGGATTTGGGTTGTGGTTCGTCATGTCGCAGGTCCTCTCTCTCGCAGGGCCATTCTAGCACGCAAAACACATCTGGTCGCGGTCCGCCTACAGCTCGCGAGCGCGGTGCGCAATGTCGGCGGCGCTGTCACGCTGACGCAGAAGGTCCTTGGCGCGACGGTCGAGCACGCGCGTCTGGCTGGCAATCATCACCACATCAACGATCCCCCACACCGTGAGCATGGACGCCACCGAGAAGATGAGCGTGCCGAAGGTGCCGCGCATGCGCATGGTGGCGAGCATAACGAGCGCCGAGACCACCGCGAGCGCGAGCATCCCGCCGCGCCGCTCGCGTAGCGTCCGCGCCTGGGCAACCACGGCAAGACGCGCTGTCTCGGCGGCATGCGCCCGGGCCTCCGCCTCAAAGGCGATGGATGCCGGCGTTCGCGAGGTGTCTGCAGGGGTCCGCGCCCCAGAGGAAGTAGGACCGCCCGCAGACCGAGCACGCTGTCCAAAACCCTTGAGCAGCACATCGCGCGCCTCGTTAATGGAGCGCATCTGCGCCTCGGCACGCTCACGCAGGCGCTTGTTGTCGGCAAACTTATCCGGGTGGAGCATCTGGGCGAGCTCGCGGTAGGCAACCTGCACCTCATCGCGTGTGGCGCCGGGCTTGAGCCCGAGCACCTGCAGAGCTTCGTCGTGGGTCATCGTTCGCCCCTCGCCATCGCACCCCGATACAAAAAAGGCTCCGCAAACGCGGAGCCGTCGATTCTATGGTGGAGGTTAGGGGGATCGAACCCCTGACCTCAGGCTTGCAAAGCCCGCGCTCTCCCAGCTGAGCTAAACCCCCGATGTAATAAACACCCCAGCGGCGACTCGGCTCTCGCTGGGGTGTTTATTGCGAAAGGAATGGTGGACCTGACAAGATTCGAACTTGTGACCTCCCGGTTATCAGCCGGACGCTCTAACCAACTGAGCTACAGGTCCAACGCACTCGGAAATATTACCTCGTGCCCCCGCGCTAAGTCAACAAGTTTTTTTAAACGACTTTGCCGGTGCCGAATTCCTGTATTCTGCGTGAAGACTTGCGCGCAGACCGGCACGGCAGACGCCCCCACTCGCCTCAAAATGAGCCCTTTTACCTGCGCGGTTAGAAAAGGCAAGATTCCTTTTGGGCCGCCGTTTGCCCTTAGTTAGAGACGCCTTTATATCTGTTAGAGCACCGGGCGTATCCTTCCCTCCCGTTTTCGAGGGGAAGGAGCAGCCATGGGCACCAAGCCGTTCAGGCCACGCCAAAGGGGCGCGTATTCAGGCAGACATGCAAGATCCGCTATGCCGCCAGGGTCGCATTGCCGCAACCTAAAACCAACGCTACGCAGGGCAAAGAGGCGCGGGGTGGGCCTAAAGGGCCTTGTGCCCCTCTTGCTCGCCCTGCTCGGCTGCACCGTCGCCGCACTCCTTATCAGCCAGAGCGCTCATGCGGCGACTACACTCACCATCGACCAGGCCCTCGGCTGCACGCGCACCGTCCAGTCCGTTCTCGAGGCGCATGAGTCAGACAGCTACTATCTGGGCACACCGTACGGCAACACCGGTCCCAACGGCGAGGGCGGCCTCAAGGCCGACTGGGACTGCCGCTGGCCCAACGGCAGTCCCAAGCCGGGCGTGGGCGCCTACATGAACTGCGCGGGCTTTGTCTCGCGCGTCATCATGGATGCCGGCGGCGACGTATCGGGCGTTGCCACCTGGCGCTCGTTCGCGAACGGCGCGAACCCCGACTACAAGAGCAACGACACGAACGCGCGCAAGTGGTACTACTGGGCGCTCGACAACGGCATGGCGACCTTCCGCTTCTCCAACAAACAGGAGATGCTCGCCTCCGGCGTGCTCGAGAAGGGTGACATCATCTTTATCGACACCGATCGCTCCATTGCAGGCAATGACTACCACATAGGGTTTTTCTGGGGCGACACGCCCTCTGAGGACCTGTTCTGGCACAGCTCGAGCTCGGGCGACGGTCTCGTTGCGGGCTCGCAACCGGGCAACATGATCTCCCAGATCACGCCCAAGGGCACGGCGACCGGTTTTCTTGTCATCAAAACGCAGCACACCGTGGAGGTCGCGTTCCAAAAGACCTCCTCTGAGCCCAGCATCAACACCACCGGCTCGCTGTACAGCCTTGCTGGAGCGACCTATGAGATCCGTCGCACGGAGGACGACACGCTCGTTGGCACTATCACGACCGATGCCGAGGGCAAGGCCACGCTCACGCTTGATGCGGGCGGCAGCTACTATGCCCTCGAAACCATACCGCCCAAGGGCTTTGTTCTGAACCCAGACCGCATCGCATTTACCGCGGGGACCGGCACAACCGTCGAGCTGCCCGACAAGCCCGGCACCGTTGCCCTTACCATCGTAAAGCGCGACGCGGCAACAGGAGGGGCAGCTCAGCCCGGCACCTCTCTCGAAGGTGCGGAGTACCGGGTCACCGACGTCCATGGCGCGACCTACACCGCCGTTACCGGATCGGACGGACGCGCACGCGTGGAGGGAATCCCTCTCGGCACCGTGAAGGTTGTGGAGGTCAAGGCGCCGGCAGGGTATCGCCTCGACCCGACCGTTCACACCTACAACGTGGACGCGGACGACCTCCCCGCAACGGGCGTTATCGAACTCGAGCCCGAGAACGATTTTGCCGAGCATCCCATTGCCTTTGACCTCAGGATCGTAAAGTACCGCGACACGGGCTCAGAGGAGTCGGGCCTGCAGGAGCCGGCAGAGGGCGTCCGCTTCTCTATCGTCTCTAACACCACAGGTAAGGAGGTCGCCTCCATCGAGACGGACAGCTCTGGTTTTGCAACGACCGAGGGAGCCTGGTACGGCTCCGGCGAGCGCGTAAAGGGCATCAACGGAGCGCTCCCCTACGACCGGCGGGGCTACACCGTGCGCGAAGACGCTGTAACCACGCCCGAGGGGTTCCGACCCGCAGGAGAATGGCACATCGAGCCCGATGAGATGGTGGACGGAATCCAGCTGAGCTACATCGTGGACAACGACTTTGTCACCAGCCGTTTGCAGATCGTGAAGACCGATGCCGAGACCGGTCTTACCGTGCCACTCGCCGGCTTCACGTTCCAGCTGCTCGACGCCAACAAAGAACCCATCACGCAAGAAGCGTGGTATCCCAGCCATGAGGAGCTCAGCGAGTTCGCCACTGATGATACGGGCACGGTGACCCTGCCCGAAGCCCTTAAGCCTGGCACCTATTACATCCGCGAGACTGTAGCGGCGCCCGTTTATCTGCTCGGACAGGAAGATATCGAAGTGACGATTTCGAACGACGAAGCGACGCCCGCGGTGACCGTCGTGAGCGTGCCTAACGAGCAGGCGCGCGGGCGAGCCGTCATTACCAAGCGCTGCAGCAATACTGAAGGCCACAGCGGCGACAGCACACGTGACCCAGGATGCGCGGGCGCCCTTGAAGGTGCGGAGTTTGATGTGGTGGCGCAGCAGGATGTCGTCTCGCCCGACGGTACGGTGAGGGCTGTTGCCGGCGAGGTGGTGGACCACGTAGTCACCGGCGAGGATGGCACCGCCACAACCAACCTTCTCTACCTAGGGTCCGGTAGTGCCACCTACGCATTCGTGGAGACCGTCGCCCCTGCAGGCCACGTCCTCGACCCGTCGCCGCACGAGTTCACCCTGACCTATGCCGACGACACGACCGAGGTGGTAGAGGTAGCAGTCGAGGCGACCGATGCACCCACCGAGGTAACACTCGATAAGCGCATCCTTGGCTACAACGACGCCCTTCCTGGGGCAGAGTTCGAGCTTTGGTCGGCAACGGATGAGCTCGACATCACGCCGGCGGCCGGCAAAGCGGCGCTTCGCCGACGACGCGCAAATCAAACTTGAGGGGGACGCTGTCACCGTCGACCCGGGAACTTTCACGCTCGCGGTCACGGACACCACAACAGGCGAGACGCTTGACATAGGCGGCGACATCGAGCTTGAGCTTGCCGCGGACACCTCATACCGCCTCACGGTTAGCACCGGGTTCTTCTCCGGAACTACAGCGCGCCTAGAGAAGCTCGGAAGCATATCGAAGCTGATCGAGATTCCCTTTGATGACAATACCGGCGCATACATTGCAACCGACCTCGCCGCAGGAACCTATCAGGTGCTCATCGACGGGGAAGCAGCCGCAAAAACATCTCTCTCCGCTGGGACGTGCCGCGTGCTGCGCGGAGACGGCAGCGGCGGCTTCCGCGAGGCGCCCGCGCTTCTCGCCAAAGGGACAGAGCCCACACGGCTCATCACCGACGAGAAAGGCCGGATCGTCATCCGTCACCTCGATGAGGGCAGCTACCGCCTCTGGGAATCCGAGGCGCCCGAGGGCTTCCTCACCGATAACGAGGTGCGCTACTTCACGATTGACCGCAACGGTCTTGTCGAGGGCCTCGAACGTTTTGAGATAGAGGTGGAGGACGATTTCACCAAGGTCGACCTTTCCAAGCGCGACATCACCGACGAGAGCGAGGTTGTAGGCGCGCACCTTGCCGTCTTGGACGAGGACGGCGAAGTCGTAGAGGAATGGACCTCCGAGCAGACGGACCATCGCATCGAGGCACTCGTCCCCGGTACCTATACGCTCGTAGAGCTCCGCACGCCGCACGATTATGACGAGGCAACGGCGGTTACCTTCACGGTCGAGGCAACCGGAGATATCCAGCGCGTGGTCATGTACGACGAGCCGATTGAGATCTCCGCCCAAATCGACAAACGGCAGCAGATCGCCGACCCCATCTTGCCCTACACCGATGCCGACAAGACCGTCGATGATGGCGGTGCGAACAACGCGCCCGTCACGGCATCCGAAGACGGGTCATACAGCTACACCGTCGATTTCCAATCCACCAGCACCACCTGGGCTGATGAATTCACAGTGACTGACGAGCTCCATGCGGCAGAAGATGGCCTTGCCGCACTCGTCTCGCTCACAACGCCCGCAGCGGGCAAAGACTACGACGGAAAACTCAATGTCTGGTATCGAACGAACAAGACACCTGAGGACTTTATCGACCCCTCCGCCGCAAACGCCACGCTCGGCGACGGGCACGCCAACCCTTGGCTTACCGATGAGACGACTGCAACCAAGCTTGGCGATGACGGGCGCGCCGTCAGCTACGCCGGCTGGGAACTCTGGGCACAAGACGTTGACGCCGCAACACCGGCCGAACTTGAGGTAGGCGCGCTTGAACTCGCTGAGGACGAGCACATCATTGCCGTTCGCCTTGAATATGGGCGAGTGGAGAAGGGTTTCACCACGAGAAAGGATGGATGGAATCGCCCCTTGCTTAAAGACGCGCATGACGATGTGGTGGAGATTGCCGCTGTCGAGACGAGGTCTCCCCTTATCTTGTATATGCGGGTGACCGAAGCGTATCGCGCCGACACAAAGCTTGAAAACGAAGCTGCGGTCGAGGCGTACCGCAACGGCGGCAATATCACCGAGCATGAGCACCTTGAGGATAGGGACGATGACCGCGTCGTCCAGGAGCCCCGCGAAAAAACACCGGAGATCGATACGTGCCTTGTCGAGAAAAAGAGCGGAGGACACCAGGCAGAAAACGGTCATATCGAACTTATCGACACCGTCACCATGCGTGGACTCGAAATTGGTGTGGAGCACACCTTGACCGGCACGCTCCACGATCGCGAAACCGGTGAGGCGCTGCTTGATACGGATGGCAACGCGCTTAGTGTGAACGCCACCTTTATCCCCTCGAAGTCAGAGGTGACGATGGAGGTCGGTTTCTCCGTAGACGCCACCGAGCTCGCTGGAAAGCGCATCGTCGCATTCGAGGAACTCTCCATCGAGGACGAGTCACCCGAAGAAGGCAACAAGACGCGTACCATCGCGCAACATGCCGATCTTGACGATGCCGATCAGACGGTTTCGGTGCAGGGCGATGCGTCCGAGCTTCCGCGGACGGGAATCCAGCAGCTATGGCCACTCTTGATGAGCGTCGCCCTTACTGCAGGAATAGCCCTGGCAATCCGGCATATCGTGAGCGCTCGGGTGAGATGAAGCGCATAGGTTGGTGATGTGATATGACAGGCGCCCGCAATCCTCAGTCCCGCCTCCGAACTTGGGAGAGGCTTGCGGGCGCCTCCTGTCTTTGCTTATGCATGGCGGCCGGCGCATCCGCAGGGTTTAACGATATGTCCGCACTCCCCTACGCACGCCTTGGCACTCCAGCGGCAGGAAGGGATACGGCTGTCGACAGCCGCACCTTCGCAGGTACCGATGCCTGCGCATGGCTCGAGGTCACCGGAACGAGCATCTCCTATCCTGTTATGGCCCTACAGTCTGAGATGGCCGACGACTTCTATCTCACGCACGATGCATGGGGCACGCCCTCGATAGCTGGCTGCCCGTATCTTGACCGCCGGACCGAGCCCGAAGCCCGACACCTTTTGGTTTACGCGCACAGCGGTCTTGCGAGCGGGCTCATGTTCGGCCCGCTTAGGCTCGCCTACCTACCTGAGCGTTTTTCTGCCCTTGGGAATGCCGTCTGGACAGACCGCTCGGGCGCCGTCACGGTCTTCCGCCCTCTTTGCGCACTCGAAGTCGTTAGCGATTACCCCGAGATACAGCGCTTTGACTGCTCGGCGGAGGAGCTTGCAGAGATGACCTTTGGTATTGCAGAGCGAGCAAGCGCCCGCACGGCCCATTGGGGCGAGCAAGCCAAGTCGTGCACGCGCCTGCTCACACTGGTCACCTGCTCAAAAATTGCGCCCCGCTCAGCGGGGCGCACCTTGGTACTGTTTACGGCGTAGTTGACAGCTAACGGCTACTCCGTCGCCTCACCCTCGCTCGGCTCAACGGGCTCGCCGGTGTAATCGTTCAGGTCCTCGTTGATGTCGTTGAGCTCGTCGGCGCGAGCCTGCTCGCTCTCGTGGCGCTCCTCACGCACCGCGACCGGCGTGGATCCCATAACGCCCACCATGTAAGAGGCACTGAAGCCAAGCGCGACAGCGATGGCGGCCCCGATGAGATAGATGAGCCAATGCTCTTTGATGTAGCTGAGCACGATGCCTCTTTTCTCCGCTACGAGCGGCGAATGACCTCGGTCACCACATCGGCGACACGGTTGATGTTGTCGACGTCAATGTTGAGCGGGTGGTCCTCCTCGCTATGCGAGCACGCAAGGCACGGACCGTCCACGCCGGCGATGGTAAGCGAGCGCAGGCTCATGTTCATAGCCGCATAGGCGTCGGTGGCAAGATAGGGCATCTCGACCGCGCCAAACTCGTGATGGAAGGCAGCGGAGACCTTGCTGACCAGGTTCATGATGCGCTTGTCGCCCTTAAGCACGCGACGGTCGCCCTCGGTCGCAAGCATGGCAACCTGACCGGAACCGACGCACTCGAGGTTGATGAGGAAGACGCCGCGCAGCTTGTCACGGTGCGACGCGAGGAAGGCCTGGATGCCGGCGTTGTCGTACTCGGACGCGCCCGTAGCCACGAACCAAATGTCGTGACCGAGAAGCTCGTCGTCACCGAGGGAGGCCACGGCGTCACGCAGCTGATCGGCATCGACACCCTCGGCACCAGTAGCGCCGCCCTTCCAGTCGTCGTCCTCGAAGTTGTCCCACGAGCCGATATCGCGGCCAGAACGCTTGGCGTCAAAGTCATCCTCAACGCCGAGATACTCGCTCATAGAAGGCTCGTCCTTCTTCTTGCGGCGGAAAAGCCCGCCAAGGCCGCGGCGCTTCTCCTCTTTCTGGTAGCCCACCACAGGAGCATCTGCCGAGATGACCTCGAAGGCGCCGGTGGTCGACGTGGCCGCAGTCGGAGCCGCTGCGGCAGCCGGGTCGATCACGTTGAGCGTGCGACGGGGCGTCTGCGCAGACTGAGCACCCTTCATGGTGGGCAGCGAACCGGTTGCGCTCTGCGGCGCGAAGGGGTCGACCTCGGGCGCCGAGGGGTCGGGCAGGTCGAAGAGCGACGAGCGGCTCGCCACAACGGGCTGGTTCAGCGAAGGCTGCTGCGGATCTGCCACGACAAACGGAGCACGGCGTTGCGCCTGACTCGGAGGATTGATCTCGGCCATGAGGGAGTCGACGGACTCGACCGGCTCAGGCGCGCTCTCTTCGGTAGGCGCAGTCCACGCCGCAGTGGCACCCTGCGCGGGAGCCGGCTCGCGCTGAACGGTGAAGGCAACCGTGGCGCCCAGGAGCGGCTTCTCGGCGGACTGCTCGTCATCCTCTGCCTCAGCGGCAGAAGTATCGTCGGAGGCAGCGTCAGCCTCAGCAGCAGCTTCGGTCTCGTCGGCAGTCTCACCATCAGCACCCTCAACCTCGGGTGCGACCTCGGTCGCGTCGCTCGCCGCATCGAGCGTCTCGGTGGCGTCGAGCGCGGGCATATCATCCGGGAGCGCCTCGTAGACAACCGTGGGCTGATCGACGGTCGACATATCGGACTCGGCGGCCTCGTTCTCAACGGCGGGCACGTCTGCGCCCTGCTCATCATCGGCGACGGCCTCGTCAACATCGTCCGCGGAGCTGATGCGGCCGGCAACGTCGTGCGCCACGCCCTCGAGGTTCTGGAGCGCGCTCTTGCCACGGTCCAGCGCCTCGCCAAAGAAGCGGGCGGCACCGGCGCTTACCGCAGAGAGGGCGCCGGCTATACCGGCGGCGCGGCCGCCGAAGCGGGCAAGGCCGCCCTCGTCGTAAGCAGAGGGCTGGTAGGCGAGGTCGTCGTACTCTCCGTCGTACTCGTCCTCGTCCTCATAGTCATCGTCGCCGTAATCATCATCGTCGTAGTCGTCGTCATAATCGTCGTCGAGGTACTCTTCCTCGTCGGCATAGACGCCCGCCTCGTCGGCAGCCTCGTCCTCGGCAAAATCGCTCGCCTCGGCCTCGGTCTCCTGCTCGGCCTCGTCCTCAACAGGAGCAGGGGCAGCGACAGGCTCCGCGACAGGCTCCGCCACAGGCTCGGGAACCGCGGGCTCCTCATACTCGAGAACGCAGGACTTAGAAACCATTCCGAGCGAACGGATAGTTTCCTCACCAAAGCGATAGTTTCCAGCGGCGTTGAGAATGCTGGGCTCCTCGGGGGCAGCCTCCACGGGTGCAGGCTCCTCTGCCAGCTCCTCGACAGCCTCGCCCTCCTCGGCGACAGCCTCATCCTCAACCTCGTCGACGGGCTCATCAGCGTAATCCGCCTGCTCGGCCTCGTCGAAGATCTCCTCGTCAGCCTCATCGTAGGCAGCATCGTCGTAGAGATCCTCGGGCCCTGCCGTCTCCTCTGCAAACGCGTCGGCGTCGGCCTCGCCCTCAGCTTCGGGCGCCTCGTCGGCATTGGCAATGCCCTCGGCAATCGCACCCGCGGCAGCACCAACGAGCGTAGCCCCAAGCGCGGCCTCGGCCACCTCGGTAGCATCGACAGCGGCACCTTCGGGCGCCTCGTCGGCAGCGGCAACATCTGCGGCGGCAACGTCCTCAACGGGCTCACCGTGCTTGGCCGCCTTGGCGGCAGCCTCCGCAGCAGCGGCCTCGGCGGCGGCGCGGGC
>CASELS010000081.1 GCA_949288855.1 uncultured Collinsella sp.
ATGAGGGTGGACTTGCCCGACCCGTTGGCGCCAAGCACGCAGACGTGCTCGCCGGGGGCGATGGTGAGCGTGATACCGGCGAGTGCCTCGGCGCAGCCGCCCGCGTGCGCGGCATCTTCCTTTGGCACGGGGGTGCCGGGATAGGAGAAGCGCGCGTTGCGCAGGACGATCGCCGGGCGCGGCGCGGTTTGTGCGGTGTCGGTCTGCATATCCATAGGGGTTATGGTAACGGTAAAGGCGCGGGCGCGGTACGGTAGAATCGGGAGGATAGATCGCGGGCGCTTAGCGTCCACCGCCGCGGCGCGGTCGCGGCAACAACAGCGAAGGCGGTGCGCCATGCACGAATACGATAGCTTGAGCGAAGACGTTATCTGCACGCTTGCGGCGGCGGCGGGCGAGGACAATGTGGCGATGGTTGAGCCCATGAGCCAGCACACCACGTTTAAGATCGGCGGTCCGGCCGACGTGCTCGTCACGCCCGAGACGCCCGAGGCCCTCGTAAAGGTGCTCGACACCTGTGCCATCGCTGGCGTGCCCGTAACGATTGTGGGCAACGGCAGCGACCTGCTGGTGGGCGACCGCGGCATCCGCGGTGTGGTGGTGCTCCTGCGCGAGAACTACGCTCACATAGCCCTCGACGGTACGCGTATAACGGCCGAGGCGGGCGCGCTTCTGCGTGACGTTGCGCTTGTTGCGGCAGATGCCGGGCTCACGGGTATGGAGGCACTCTCGGGCATTCCCGCAACGGTGGGCGGCGCCTGCTTCATGAACGCCGGCGCCTACGACGTCTGCACGGCAGACGTGCTCGAATCGGTGACGGTGTATGTGCCGGGTGGCCCGGATGAGGGCCGTGCGCGCCTGCGTGGCGCGGTAAAGACGCTCGGCCGCGACGAGCTCGGCATGGGGTATCGCAAGAGCCGTGTGGCAGCCGAGGGGCTCGTCGTGATCTCTGCCACGTTTGCACTTGCGCCGGGCAACGCCGCCATGATCCGGGTGGATATGGATACCTACCAGCAGCGCCGCGAGGAGAAGCAGCCGCTTGAGCTGCCGAGCGCAGGTTCCACGTTCAAGCGCCCCGAGGGTTACTTTGCCGGCAAACTCATCATGGATGCCGGCCTTGCCGGTGCGCGCGTGGGCGGGGCCGAGGTCTCGACCAAGCACTGCGGCTTTGTGGTCAACACCGGCGGCGCCACGGCGGCCGACGTGTGCGCGCTCATCGAGCACGTGCAGGATACGGTTCGTGAGAAGTTTGGCGTCGAGCTCGAGCCCGAGGTGCGCCGTATCGGCGAGTTCTAGGTGCGAACCCGCCCAGTGAGAGCCCTCAGCTAGTCGGTAAGCTCCTGCCACCGCGCGCTCTCGCGCGTGGAGCCGTCTGCCAGAATGAAGTAGGCGGCGGTGTTCTCGTAGCTATCCACAAGGGTGATGCCGCGTTCGCTGCCTGCCACAAAGAGTGCCGTCGACAGGGCGTCTGCCTGCGTGGACGAGGGACAGCAAACGGTCACGCTCTCCACGTCGGTCTCAACGGGCATGCCTGTTTGAGGGTCGAGGATATGCCAATACGTGACGCCGTCGAGTTCAAAGGTGCGTTCGTAGAGGCCGCTCGTCACAAGCGAGACCGCGCCCGCGCTGGTATCCGGCGTGCTCGTGGCATGTACGTGCGCCGTTCCCATCACGGTAGATCCGCCGGGGTCGTTGGGGTCGCGGATGCCGATGTCCCACGAGCCGCCATCGGGTTTGTCCCCATAGCAGATGATGTTACCGCCGAGCGAGATGACGGCGGCGGTCGCCTTGGTCTTTGCGCGCAGGGTCTCCACCAAACGGTCGGCGATGAAGCCCTTGGCGATACCGCCGAGGTCGAGCGCAGCCTGCGCGTCGGCAAGCGTAATGGTGGGTGCCTCGGGATCAGAGGTATCGACCGCAACACCGCGCCAATCGACATGGGCGAGCGCGGCGGCAATCTCCGCATCGCTCGGGCGGACGCCTTCCGCAAAATCCCAAAGCTGCGACACTGCGCCGATGGTGATGTCAAAAAGACCGCCTGCCTCGGCGCAGAAGGCGAGCGCCCGCTCGACGACCTCTGCCGTTGCGGGGTCGACCGTCACGGGCGCGCCGGCAGCGGCGTTTACGCGCGCAATGTCGCTCGCAGGGTCGTAGAGGTCAAACAGCTCGTCGTAGCGGGCGCACTCGCGCGCGAGCAGGGCGGGCGCGGTCGCGTCGCCATAGACGGTAAACGTGCAGTAGGTGTCAAAGGCAAAGGTAGAGCTCGTACTCGGTTCGGCTTCCGCGTTCGCCTGATCGCGGGGGGCGTCGGTAGCGTCGCTGCTTTGGCAGGCGGTGAGCGCCGCTGCCGAGGGGGCGGCGAGTGCGGCGAGGGCAAGGAGGGCACGACGGCTAAGCACGAGGGCCTCCTTCTGGAACAGCGGCAAGAAGCGCGCGCACAAGGATGCCAATCACAGCGCCGCAGAGGGCTCCCGCTATGGCGAGCACGGGCGTGTTCACCAGGGCGACCTGCGGCGAGAGCAGAAGGGCCACCATAAGGAGCTGGCCGGCGTTGTGTGCGATGCCACCCAGAATCGAGGTGGCGACGACCGAGAAGAGGCCGCTTCGCCATGCGAGTGCCATCACTGCCCAGGACAGCGCGCCTCCGGCGAGGCTGAAGGCGAGCATCTGCGGGTTGGCGAAGAGAATCGTCGAGCAAAGCACTTTGGCGAGCATGAGAAAGACGGCGGGTCGCGCACCCAAGCGCACGAGCGCAAAGAGCACAACGGCGTTGCCGAGGCCAAGCTTGACACCCGGCACCGTGACGGGCAGGGGCACGAGCACCTCAAGATAGCCCGCGATGAGGGCAAGCGCCGTGAGGGCGCCGTAGAGCGCCGCGCGACGGGCGGGGGAGGTCGGTATGTTCGCTCGATTATCCATGCGCACCAGTATACGCGAGCCACGGCGGTTGTTTGTGTTACACGGTTTGGTCAAATGGGGGTGTGCGTAGCCCTGTGATGTGTCGGGCAGATTTCCTCGGCATCAGTATTATCCCATGGCGTACTCTAGTGTGCTAAAGTACGCTGAACTCATCCGAGGTTACGAGTGAAGGAGGGCGCGCCATGCCCGCGACCCCTTGGGGATTCAGAGACATCCTGCCAGAAGAGGCCCTCGTGCGCGAGGCGGTGGCAGATACCGTGCGCGGAGTGCTCCGGCGTGCGGACTATCTGCCGGTGGAGACGCCGCTGCTGGAGGACAAGGCCGCGCTCGAAGCAGACCGCCGCATCGCGGATACGCCTTTCAAACTGTTTGATGATGACAGCCGCCTTTTGGTGGTGCGCCCCGACAACACCCTCTCAATTGCGCGCATGGTGTCGGCCCGCATGCGCTCGGCGGCGCTGCCGGTGCGTCTGCGCTACGAGGCGCCGGTCGTGCGCGACCAGGCGCGCCTGGCCGGAGGGTCCCGCCAGTTTACCCAGCTTGGTTTTGAGCTCATCGGCTCGGGCGGCGCGGCGGGCGACGCCGAGGTGGTGGCGCTGGTGCACGAGGTAACGTATGCCCTTGGCATCGACGATGTGCGCATCGTCTGCGGGAGCGTGCGCCCCTTTACCGAGTTGCTCGCCCGCTGCGGCGACGCTGAGCTGGCGCAGGACGCGCTCTCGCTCGTCCATGCCAACAAGCTGGTGGACCTCGACGCGCGCCTGGCGCAGGCGGACCTTGCCGTTCCGCTTGCCCGCGCCATCTCGGAGCTGCCGCGCGTTGTGGGCGATGCGCGCGCGCTCGACGAGGTCGATGCGCTGCTCGCCGACGCAGGCGTCTCCGTTTCCGCAACAGCGGAGCTGCGGGAGCTTCTCCTTGAGCTTGAGCGCCGCGGTGCCAAGGCGGCTGCCGACCGCATTACCTTTGACTTCTCTATCACGAATTCGTTTGACTATTACACGGGCCTTGTGCTCAAGGTATACGCTGGCGAGCTTTCCGACCCCGTGGGCTCGGGCGGGCGGTATGACGCCATCTTTACCGGGACGTTTGCAGATAAGGACCAAGTTCCCGCCGCGGGCTTTGCCTTCTCGCTGGAGCGGCTTGCCGGAACCTGCCGGCTGCCAGAGCGGACCGGCCAGGTTGCCGTTGAGGGTGCGGTTACCCGTGAGGCTGCGGCGCCCCTGCGCATCGCGGTTCCCAAGGGATCGCTTTTTGCTGGAACGCTCGAGGTGCTCGAGGCGGCGGGACTCGCGGTGGACGAGCTGCGCGAGCCCGGTCGTCGCCTGATTGTCGCCGGGCGCGACCTTGTGGGCGCGGGCACAGAAGATGCCGAGACGGACATCGGCGATGTCGAGTTCATCATCGTGCGCGCTACCGACGCGCCGGCGTTTGTGGCTTGTGGCGGCGCCGATTGCGGTTTTTGCGGGCGTGACTCGCTCATCGAGGCAGACCTCGACCTGCTCGAGCTTGTTGACATGGGCTACGGCGCCTGCCGCTTCATCGAGGCGGAGCCGGCCGGCAGCGCCGGCGCGGCGGAGCGCGCCTATGCGCGGCGCGGCAGCCTGCGCGTGGCAACCAAGTATCCACGCATCGCTCGCAGCTGGTACGAGAGCCGCGGTATCACGGCGGACATCGTGGCGCTTCACGGCAACATCGAGCTCGGCCCCATCGTCGGCCTCTCCGACCGCATCGTCGATATCACTGCAACGGGAACGACCCTGCGCGAGAACGACCTCGTCATCACCGGAGAGATTATGACGTGCACGGCGCGCTTTTTCGCCAACCCCGGCCGCGCGCGTATCGATCCGCGCGTTCGCGCACTCGGCAGACGTCTGACGCGTGTTGCCACGTCGGGCGGGGTACAATAGGCGGGCGAATTGCTGTTGCCGTCGATCCCGAGACGGGGGTTGCCCATGATTTCCTTTACGCACGTCATCGCCGGAGCGCAGGGGTTGCATGCGCGCCCCGTTGCCGAGATTGCGCGTCGCGCCCTTGATTGTCAGAGCCTCGTGACTATCTCGGTGCGCAACCGCTCGACGGACGCTAAGGATATGGTGGGCCTCATGGGTCTCGATGCGCGTTGTGGCGAGACGGTCGAGGTGACGGTCGCGGGTGCCGACGAGGAGTCCGCGGCGGCAACTATGCAGGCCGTCTGCAAGGAGTTTCTGTAGCCTCATTACGCTTTACATACGCATGCTTGACGGCTGCATGTGGCTAAGATAGTCTGTAATCGGACTAAATAGTCAAGCAATCTCAGGAGGATTGATACCATGACCGCGGCTCATACCACCCGGCCGCTCGTTTTGCTTGCCGATGCGCTGCGCCGTGTCACGCAGCCTCGCAACATCCGTCGCGTGGCGTTCATCGCGCTCGGTACCGCCATTCTTACTTTTGGCATCCACAACATCCACCAGGTAACAGGCATTACCGAGGGCGGCATCATCGGTGGCATGCTCCTTATCAACCACTGGTTTGGCATCCCCTCCTCTGCGGCGACGTTTGTGCTCGATGCTGTCTGCTACGTGCTCGCCCTGCGCTACCTCGGCTGGCGCTTTTTGGTGTGGTCTGGCGTCGCCACGTCGTTTACCTCGCTGTTCTACGCGCTATGGGACGTCCTGCCGCACCTTCTGCCCGACCTCTCCGCTCATCCGCTCGTGGCGGCGCTCGCCGGTGGATGCTTTGTGGGTATCGGCTGCGGTCTTATCGTGCGCCAGGGAGGGTCGTCGGGCGGTGACGATGCGCTTGCACTCGTAGTCTCGCGCGTCACAGGGTTGCGCCTCTCCAAGTGCTACCTTGCGACGGACCTCTCGGTGCTTGCACTGTCGCTCAGCTATATTCCGGTGCTCAAAATCGCCTGCTCACTGGTGACGGTGACCCTATCGTCGTTCCTTATCGACTGGGTGGTTGGTTTTGGCCGGCGCTCGGCGGAGGATGGCGCGCCGGAGCCTTCTGGGCGCACCGCGTAAAACGGGTATACTGGCCCGGGATTGTCTCAACTGCGGAGGATTGCTATGGATTCCATCATCACGCTCGACCCCGTATTCAAGCCCATGCTTTGGGGTGGCCGCAAACTCGAGACGGAATTTGGGTTTGAGATTCCCGACGGCCGCATAGGGGAGTGCTGGTCCATCTCCGCGCATCCCAACGGCGACTGCGTCGTTGCCGGCGGCGCATGGGACGGCAAGCACCTCTCCGAGCTCTGGGACGAGCATCGCGAGCTCTTCGGCGGCGTGGAGGGCGACCGCTTCCCGCTGCTGGTCAAGATCATCGATGCCAAGGACAACCTCTCCGTGCAGGTGCACCCGGACGACGCCTACGCCGCCGAGCACGAGAACGGCAGCCTGGGCAAGCGCGAGTGCTGGTACGTGCT
>CASELS010000082.1 GCA_949288855.1 uncultured Collinsella sp.
CGCCTGCACGGTCACATAGCGCATGGACTCGCGCCCTATCTTTACCAGACGGCCGTTGACCTTCAAAGACGTCAGGCTAGAACGTGACGTTGCCAAACTCCGACAGCGTGAGGTCCGGGTTGTGCTCGTTTGCCCAGTCGACGTTCCACGGGCTCGTAAAGAGGAGGAGCTTGCCGCCGCGCATGTCCTCCACGCGCAGCGTGTCGCGCGTGAGGTTGAGCGCGCGAACCGCGTCCTCGTCATACTCCCCCTGAATCCAGCGGATATCGGTGTAGCCGAGCGGCTGGCGTCGCACCGCAACGTGATATTCGCTCTTAAGACGCTGCTCGAGCACGTCAAACTGAAGCTCGCCCACCACGCCTACGATCACGCTCTCCATACCGGCGCCGAGCTCGCGGAAAATCTGGATGGCGCCCTCCTGGGCGAGCTCCTCCATACCCTTTACGAACTGCTTGCGCTTGAGCGTGTCGACCTGGCTCACGCGTGCAAAATGCTCCGGGGCAAACGTGGGGATGCCGGCAAACTGCACGCGGCGCTTGCCCGCGTAAAGGGTGTCGCCAATGGAGAAGATACCCGGGTCAAAGAGGCCCACGATGTCGCCCGCGTACGCCTCGTCCACGATGGCGCGGTCATCTGCCATCATCGCGGTGCCGGTGGCGAGCTTGATCTTTCGGCCGCCCTGCACGTGGTAGGCGTCCATGCCGCGCTCGAACTTGCCCGAGCAGATGCGCACGAACGCAATCCGGTCGCGATGGTTCTTGTCCATGTTGGCTTGGATCTTAAAGACAAATCCGGAGAACTCGTCTGCGATGGGGTCCACGGCCTCGCCCGTAAGGGCGTCGGTATGCGGACCCGGCGCGGGCGCCAGGCGCAGGAAATCGGCCAAAAACGGTTCCACGCCAAAGTTGGTGAGGGCGGAACCAAAGAAGACCGGGGAGAGCTTACCCGTGCGCACCGCCTCGAGGTCGAACTCGTGGTCCGCGCCGTCGAGCAGCTCGATGTCGTCCATCAGGTTCTTGTGGTTCTCCTCGCCAATGAGCGCGTCGAGCGCCGGATCGCCGAGCTCGGCCTCGACCTCGGCCACCTTCTTGGCGGCGTTCGCACGACCGTCGCCCTCAAAAGCGAGCACGCGGCGGCTCGCGCGGTCAAATACGCCGCGAAACGTCCTGCCGTTGCCGATGGGCCAGTTCATGGGGTACGTACCGATGCCGAGCACGTCCTCAATCTCTTCCATGAGGTCGAAGGGATCGCGCGTCTCGCGGTCGAGCTTGTTCACAAAGGTGAAGATGGGGATACCGCGCAGGGCGCAGACCTTGAAGAGCTTCACGGTCTGGGCCTCGACGCCCTTGGCGCCGTCGATGACCATGACCGCGGCGTCGGCCGCCATGAGGGTGCGGTAGGTGTCCTCGGAGAAGTCCTGGTGGCCCGGCGTGTCAAGGATGTTCACGCAGCAGCCCTTGTAGGTGAACTGCAACACCGACGAGGTAACGGAGATGCCGCGCTGCTTCTCGATATCCATCCAGTCGGACACCGCGTGCTTGGAGGAGCTCTTGCCCTTGACCGAACCAGCGGACTGGATGGTGCCGGTGTAGAGCAAAAGCTTCTCGGTAAGCGTGGTCTTGCCCGCGTCCGGGTGCGAGATGATGGCGAACGTGCGCCGCGAGGAGACGTTCTCCGCGAGAGTAGGCATGCGGTCCCTTTCGTTGGATTGCAAGGCGCGAGACGTGCCCGCGCACAGCCGACGAGGCAACGTCGCCCGTCATCGGCCTGGTGTATTGTAGCTATAATCGCAGCGACACGCACTCGCATGCCGCTTTCAAGACGAAAGGACCACCGCATGCCCGCGCTCACGCTCACAACCGATCGCTTGGTGCTCAGGCGCTTCACGCCCGCAGACGCCGGTTTTATCTACGAGCTCTTCTCGCATGAGGACGAGATGCGCTTTGTGCCGGCGGGCCCGATGGCTTGCGAGGCGGATGCACTCGCTTATCTTGAGAAGGAGTACCTGCGCTGGTACCGCGCGGCCGACGCCGGCGAGCGGGGCAAGTACGACACGCCCCTCGACCTTCGCTTTGCCATCTGCCTGAAGGACGACGCCGCGGCGGGTGACGCTGCATCGGGCACCAGCGCTACGGCGGACGGCGCCGTATCCGAGCTCGCGGGCGCGCCGATTGGCTACGTGAACATCGACAGCCAAAACGATGCACTCGACCTTGGCTACGGGCTCTCGCCCGCGCACTGGCGCCGCGGCTATGTTGCTGAGGCGGCCGGCGCCGTCGTTGAAGCTGCGCGGGCGGCGGGCTTTCCCTTTGTCACCGCCACGCACGACGTGCTCAACCCCCACAGCGGCTACGTCATGCAACGGCTCGGTATGACCTACCGCTACACCTATCGCGAGAGGTGGGCGCCGCGCGACATCGACGTCGATTATCGCCTATACCAGATTGACTTCGCGCCGGACGCTAAGACCTACCACGCCTACTGGGAGCGCTACCCCCTGCACTGGGTGGAGACCCTGTAGTACGATAGCGCACGCACCATCTGCATCCACCGAATCGAAACCGTTTAGGAAGGACCCTCATGAAACTCTTTGCCTATGCGTTGCGTCCCTTCGACGAGCTCGGCTACCTGGAGGAGCTCGCGCGCGAGGCGGGCTTTGAGTTTGGCTGGACCGCGGACTACCCCACGCTGGAGAACGCGCATCTGGCCGAGGGCGCCGAGGCCCTCTCCATCATCACCAACCCCATGACGCCCGAGCTCCTCGACCGCTACCACGAGCTCGGCATCCGCGCCATCGCCACGCGCTCCATCGGCGTTGACCATATCGACATCGACCACGCGCGCAAGCTGGGGATCCGCATCGCCCACTCGGCGTACCCGCCTGAGGGCGTCGCCGACTACACCATCATGCTCATCCTGATGGCGCTCCGTCGCGCCAAACTCGTGTTTCGTCAAGCGGCCGCACAGGACTTCTCGCTCACTGGCAAGCTGGGGCGCGCCCTCTCGTCGTGCACTGTGGGCGTGGTGGGCACGGGCGCCATCGGCTCGTGTGTGATCCGCGAGCTCGCCGGCTTTGGCTGCCGCGTCCTCGCCTGCGACCCGTATCCGCGCGATGGCGTGCGCGGGTTCGCCACGTACACCGACCTCGACACGCTGCTCTCCTCCTCCGACGTGGTGACCCTCCACGCGCCGGGCCTGCCCGAGAACCACCATATGATTGGCGCGGCAGAACTCGCCCGCATGCGTGAGGGCGCGGTACTCGTGAATGCGGCGCGCGGCTTGCTCGTCGATACCGCTGCGCTTATCGACGCGCTCGAGTCGGGACACCTGGGCGGCGCCGCGCTCGACACCATCGAACACGAGTCCAACCTCTATTACCTCGACAAATCACGCGACGTGCTCCCCAACCGAGACCGAGCGATCCTGGACGCCCTGCCAAACGTCATCGTGTCGCCGCACATGGCGTTTTACACCGACGAGGACGTGCGCCACATGGTGCGCTCGAGCGTGGGCGCGCTCGTGGCGTTCAGCCGCGGCGAGGATTCGCCCTACGAGGTGCGCTAACATGTTCAACCTCGTGCTCGTGGAACCCGAGATTCCCGCCAACACCGGCAACATCGGGCGCACCTGCGTGGTGACGGGCACGCGGCTGCACCTTGTGGAGCCCTTGGGCTTCTCGCTCGACGACCGCGCGCTCAAACGTGCGGGACTGGGTTACTGGGAGAACCTCGACGTGCACGTTTGGGGCTCGTGGGAGGAGTTCCTCCGCGGCGAAGGGCTCGACACCGCCGTGGGAGCAGAGAAGCTCCACTTTCTTACCAAGAAGGCACGGCGCATCTACAGCGACGCCACCTACCGCGACGGCGACTACCTCGTACTCGGCAAGGAGAGCGCCGGCCTTTCTGAGGAGCTGCTCGCCGCGTATGCCGAGCGCTGCGAGCGCATCCCGATGCTGCCGGACAGCTCCTCGCTCGCCAACGCCAAGAGCTGGAAGCACCCTGCCGACGAGGACCTCGACCACAAGGCGCTCCGCCAGCAGGACATCTGCGGAAACTTCGTCGATCCAAACGACTGGCGCATCAGCGCCCTCAACCTCTCCAACGCCGCGGCGATCGTGCTTTTTGAGGCGCTTCGCCAGACGGGATTTGCAGGCGTCGAGGGCGAGCCGGACGCGGCCAGCCCCTCGGGTGCGTAGCTCTGTTTTGAGAATTTCAATTATTCAACAATCTTTCGTGAAACTGGCAAGTAGACGGTACACAGGCGGTCCAAATTGCTGGGAAAATGCGACACCTTTTGCAGCTATGCATTCGGCCCGGGCATCAGATTATTGAATAACTGAAAAAACGCCGACCACCGCCCGCGTCAGACCCGTTTCCTGCCTCTTTCCCGTGCCGACAGGACGATATATCCTCAAGAGGCGCTGACGACATGCTCCGGGTATAAGGAATGTGTTGGCACGCGTTGAAAAGGAGCAGCGTATGGATGAAGTTCTGGCCTACCTCAAGAAGAACAAGACCTACTTTCTCGCTACGGTGGACGCCGCGGGCAACCCGCAAGTCCGCCCGTTTGGCACCATTGCCAAGTTCGAGGGGCGCCTCTACATCCAAACCGGCAAGGTAAAGCCGGTCTCGGACCAGATGCTCGCCCACCCGCGCGTGGCGATCTGCGCCATGGGCGACGACGGCTCGTGGCTACGCATCGAGGCGGACGCCGTGGTGGACGACCGCGTGGAGGCGCGCCAGGCGGTCCTTGACGAGCACCCCGAGCTCGCCGGTATGTATGCCGCAGATGACGGCAACTGTGAGGTGTTCGCGCTCGAAAACGCCACCGCCACGTTCTCGTCGTTTACCGCCGAGCCGCACACGGTCACGTTCTAGCGGCTGCACACGGCAGCGACCGCACGGTAGCTAGCAAAAAGGCCCCCGAGCTGATCGGGGGCCTTATCGTTTGCTGGTGGGCGATGAGGGATTCGAACCCCCAGCCTTGTGCGTGTAAAGCACCTGCGCTAACCGTTGCGCCAATCGCCCGTAGGGGGAAGTATAGCGAAAACCCGCCCGCCGCGCTACCGCTTGTGCGAGAGCTCCGGCGTCCAGCCCACAACGGGACGCTCACCGGCAAGCGCCTCGCCGATAGTGGAGGCCGCACCCGCAAGCAGGCTGTTCTCGCTTACGGTGAGCTCGTCGTAGCCGCCGGCGCGCATGAGCTCGCGGATGACGACCGCGCCCGCCAGCATAACAGGGGCGCGCTTGGGCTGAATGCCCGGGAGTGCCGCGATCTCTGATGCGGAGAGAGTGCGCATGCGGTCGATGGCTCGTTCCACCTCGAGCGCCGTCAGCGCATGCAGGTGCACAAAGGATGCATCGTAGGGCACCAGCTCGTGCGTGAGCGCCACCAGCGTGGTGACGGTTCCACCCACGGCAACCAAGCGATCAGGGCGCTGCGGGGCGGTTGCCCAATAAGCTTCGAACTGCTCGCGTGCCCAACGGCCCGCGGCAAGAATGTCCGCCCCCGATGGCGGGTCGCCCGACAGAAAGCGATCGGTCACACGACGGCAGCCAATGTCGAGCGACTGCACGCGCTCGAGCTCGAGCGAGCCCTGCTCCGGCAGGTAGCTTCCCACCACGATCTCGGTCGAACCACCGCCGGAATCCGCAACGGCAATGCGCTCGCCCGGGAAGTCGTGCGCAACACCATAAAACGTGAGCCGCGCTTCCACCTCGCCGGGGATGATCTGGGGGATGAGGCCAAGGTCGCGCAGGCGCCCGAGGAGCTCCTCGGCGTTTTGGGCATCGCGCGCCGCACTCGTGAGCGTTGTCGATGCCACCTCCGCCCCAAACGCGCGGGCCTCCTCCACAAAGGCAGCGCACGCCGCGGCGACGCGCTCGACGGCAGCCTCGTCAAAGCGGCCCGTAGCGTCGACCCCCTGCCCGAGGTCCGTGATCTCGGTGTGCTTGCGTGCGGAGAGCACCGTGCCGCCCGCCACCTCGGCAAGCGACAGGCGCGACGAGACCGTGCCTAGGTCAATCGCGGCCACGCGGTGCATGGCAGGCGCATTATCCATCGTAAGAACCTCCTTGCATGAGCTCCGGCCCGGCGCCGGGTGACCTATGAAGACGAGGAGCCTGTCGAGGTGACCTTCTGGCCGGAAGTCCCTTGGTAGAAGAAGATGGCATCGAGCAGCTGGATGTACCACGGCGCGTCCTCGACGACCGCGCGCTCGGCGGCCTCCGCCTCGGCGCTAGTGG
>CASELS010000083.1 GCA_949288855.1 uncultured Collinsella sp.
ATCGTCGAGCTCGGCGGCGACGTGGTCGTTGTGCTCGACTCCATCACCCGTCTGGCGCGCGCCTACAACCTCGCGGCGCCCGCCTCGGGCCGCATCCTGTCGGGCGGCGTCGATTCCGCGGCGCTCTACCCGCCCAAGCGCTTCCTGGGTGCCGCGCGCAACATCGAGAACGGTGGCTCGCTCACCATTCTCGCGTCCGCCCTCATCGACACCGGCTCCAAGATGGACGAGGTCATCTTCGAGGAGTTCAAGGGCACGGGCAACATGGAGCTCAAGCTCGACCGCGACCTTGCCGACCGCCGCATCTTCCCGGCGATCGATCCGGTCGCCTCGGGCACGCGCAACGAGGACCTTTTGATCGACGAGCAGATGCGCCCCTTCGTGTGGGGCATCCGCCGCGTGCTGGCGTCCATGAGCAACACCGAGCGCGCCGCGTCCGCCTTCATCAAGGGCCTGCGCGGTACGAACTCCAACAGCGAGTTCCTCATCCGCTCCGCCAAGCGCGCCCAGGAGCACGGCGACTTGTTGCCCTAACCTCCCCGGTCCCAAACAGCGGAAGGCCCCCTCTCTGAGCTCAGCACCTTCGGTGCCGCGTTGCGAATCGCTCAGATAGGGGGCCTTCCGGCGTTTGGGACGGTCGTGTTAGGCGATGGTGCCTATCTTGCGCTGCAGGGCGATGAGCGCGCGGTAGGGCAAAACGTGGGCTGCCGCGTAGTAGGCGCGCATCTCGGGTGCGGGTATGCAGAGGTCGCGCCCGCGCGAGGCCGCCTTGAGCGCTTTGCGTGCGACATGCTCGACCTTTTCAAAGCCGAGGGCACGGGTGATGCGCGCGGCGGTCTCGATATCGCCCGGCGCGTCGAAGAAGCCGGTGCGCATGGGCTTGGGGCAGACGGCGCAGACGGTGATGCCCGTCCCCTCGAGCTCGACGGCGAGCGCGCGCGAGAAGTCGAGGACGAAGCGCTTTGCCGCCGCGTAGACGGCCAGATCGGGCTGGGGCATGAAGGCGGCTACGCTCGAGATGTTGATGATGCGCGAGCCGGGCACCAGATAGGGGAGCGCACGGTAGGTGAGTTCCACAGGCGCGCGCACGAGGATGGCCGTCATGTCTGATGCTGAGGTACTGCTCTGCTCGCCGAAGCGCCCAAAGCTGCCGCTTCCCGCGCAGTTGATGAGAAGCACTACCTCGGCGCCTTCGGTCTTGGCGAGCGCTTCCTCTATCACGTCGAAGGAGTCGAGGTCGCCGAGGTCGAGGCAAAACGCCCTCACCGGCGTCTTAGCGATGCGCACAAGCGCCTCAAGGCGCTCGGCCCGGCGCCCGATGCCCCAGATCTCATCCACTTGCCCGGCCACCCCAGAATCTATGAGGCGGACGAACTCCCTGCCGAGACCTGACGAGGCACCGGTGACAATAGCGATACGCTGCATGGGGACCCCTTTCGGCATGCGTTACGGCGTGTAACGCAACAGTGGCCTATTGCTCATGTTGTTCCCCAAAGAAGGACCGCGCATGCAGCAATCGGCGGGCGGAAGGGCTCGAGCGGGCATGTCCGCGCACTCTGTCTTTGAATGGTCGTTGAATCGGTGCCGTTCGCGGCAAAAAGACGGCGCTGAGCTTGCATTTTGTACAGAGCTCTCGCATAATGGGACCATCGCGACGGAAAACGCAGATGAAATGTACCCTCATCCGTTGCCCGGGTCTCCCCGCAGCCTTCATCATCCGTTTCTAGAGCGATGCCGTATACGGTTCGTCCCGCATACCCATATGGCGGGTCGGATGGGTTGAAGGAGTATCCAGATGGCTTCTCAATGCACTCGCGCGCGTGCCATCGCCGCCGGTCTCACCTGCGGCGCAGGTGTCGTGGTGCCCGCCGCTGCGTTCATCGCCACCATTCCGTTTGAAGAGGCCCATGCGGTCGTTTCCGCATGTGCGCTGCCGTTCGCCGCCGGCGCTCTTGCCGGCGCCGGTGTCAACGCGCTTGTCGGCCACATGGCGATGCGCGGCTCCGAGCGGGCCGTTGCCGCCGATGCCGAGTCGCACGACTACGCCGCAACCTCTACAAGCCTGTTCGGTGAGGCTGACGAGGCCGATGTCGAGCGTTTCTTCGGCGGCCGCCGCGCCCCCAAGGGCGTTCCCGTGATCGCACGCGCCCAAGGTGCGCCCAGCGAGGCGGAGGCATGGGCAGAGATCGACTCCATGCTCGACGAGTCGTCACCCATCAGCTGCGATCCGCGCTACTCCAAGGATATCTACGAGATTGCGTTCGAGGAGCTCAAGCGCGAGAGCGAGCGTGCCGAGAACGCTGCCGCCGCACCCGCGAGCGAGCCAGCGGCGGATTCGACCGCCGTGTTCATGGCGCTCGCCGGCGTGACGAGCGAGCCCGAGCCCGCGCAGACCTCTGAGATCGCCGCGGGCGATGCCTACGATACCGACTCCGCGCGCCTTGCCGCCATCGCCTCCCTCGACAGCATCGATGGGGAGGAGCTTGCCTCCAAGCGCATCTCGCGCGATCCCATCGAGGTCATGCACCATGAGGAGACCGAGACCGTGCCTACGGTCGAGATGGCCGATTACTCGGGTCATGAGGACATGTGGGCGTCTGCCCTCGCTATCCTCGCGGAAGAGACTACACCCGAGGCGGAATCTACAGGCAGCGTCTACATGGGCAAGCACATGCGCCCCGCTGCGGCGCTCACACAGCCCACGGCAGTTCCGCCGAGCCCCGAGCGCGCGGCCGCGGTGAACGAGGGAGCTCTTGCCACAGAGCGTCATAGGCATGTCAACGAGCTTATCGAGGATGAGTTCGATCACGTGCCCTCCAAGAGCGTCCGCCGCACGAGTCGTGAGTACCTGAGCGTCATTCAGGGCGGTACTGCATCGCTGCCTCGTCTGCGTGCGGAGGCTTAAAGAGCGTGGGTGGAATTTCAAAGCCCTGGCTCGTCGCCGCGCTCGTCTTCTCACTCTTTATCTGGGGTAACTCGCTGGTCCCCGGGGAGGGGAGCGGCAGTCTCAGCCTGTTTGTGGTCGATACGATTCGCTCGGTCCTCGATGCGACGGGTGCGCCGTCCGCATGGGTAACGAACTTCCTCGTGCGCAAGGCGGCGCATTTCACCGAATACCTTGTGCTGGGGGTCCTCGCCGCGCACGCGTTTTGCGTGACGAGGATCGCCTGGCGAATCGACTTGCTCTACCTCGCGGTCTTTCTCGTTATGGTGCCGTCGATCGATGAGACGATTCAGCTATTCGTTCCCGGGCGGTCTGGGTTGGTTACTGATGTTGCCATTGATTGCTGCGGTGCGCTGACGGGTGTTTTCCTGTCGTGCGCGGTAAGCTGGATCGTTGATCACGTTCGCGCGGAAGAGTAACCCTATCACGCAAGAAATCACTCTCTACCTGCGTATTTCACAAGAATCCTAAAGAGCGGAATTTTCTTCAAATTGGGGCTTGCGCGCGCTTGCGAGGACTGCCATAATAGCTAAGCGCACTGCGCACGGAGACATGGTGGGTGTAGCCCAGTTGGCTAGAGCGACGGGTTGTGGTCCCGTAGGTCCAGGGTTCGAGTCCCTGTACCCACCCCATCAGTTTCCAGACATATTGGACCGTTAGCTCAGCTGGCTAGAGCAGGGGACTCTTAATCCCAAGGTCCAGGGTTCGAATCCCTGACGGTCCACCACGATTTACCTGCGGAAACCATGAATTTGGTTTCCGTTTTTCTTTGCTTCGGTTACAGACGCAGCGCTGTGGAGACGAGTTTGAGCTGTGAGGGTTTGCTTGTGCGGTGAGGGCTTGTTCTTCCACCGCAAAGTGACTTGGCTGGCGCGATTTCCGATTCCCTCGACAGGAATATCAGCTATTCAACAATCTATGTCCTTCTGCCGGGATAAGGCGCTATGCCATACGCTCGAATCCTTGGGAAATAGGGAGCGACATGGGCGCTCTACTTTGTAAGAGCGTATAGGATTATTGAATACCTGATTTTTTTGTTGGCTTGATGCCAAGCACTGCTCCAAAAGGCGCTTTAACAATCGGGTCTATCCTTTGGACGAGTATGTTGTTGTGACGGACGGGGCTCGTATTGCCCGTGTATTCTCGTCTGTAAGCGCCAGAGTGCTACTTCGGCAATGACAGGCGGATGATGTTTGGCTGGTTGAGATCCCGATCCTCTTTGGGAAAGTCCGCCCGAAAGTGAGCTCCGCGGCTCTCCGTGCGCGTAAGCATAGCGGTAAGCATTGCCCGCCCGAGAAGCAGTTGAGCACCCAGCGTTGCGGCCTGCGCGCGGGTGTTGGCCAGCGTCTCTCTTGAGAGCCCCGTAGTTCCGCTATGACTATCTTGCGCCCACAAGTGCCTCTCTAGCTCCTCCAGGTCGCCCAGGGCGCCGGTAAGCCCCTCTGCGGTCCGCGGAAGCATTGCGGAGCGCTGCATCGCGCGGCGAAGCTCGTCGGTCATCGCGGCGGCGTCAACGCTCGTAGGCAAAGGGAGATGTTTCCACTCGGTAGAGGAGCGGTCGTTGGCGTCCTGTGGATATGGGGTCGCATGCGGTGCGTCTTTCACCTCGTCGCCGTTAGCACTCAACGCGTATGCGGCGGCGGCTTTGCCCGCCCGCCTGCCAAAGACGAGCCCGTTGGCGCTTGAGAGTCCGCCGATGCGGTCGGCGCCGTGCATGCCTCCCGTGGCCTCGCCTGCGGCATAGAGCCCCGCAGGTCCGCAGCGCCCGTCGCTATCAATAAGGATGCCGCCGTTTGATGCATGGGCGTAGAGCGCGATAGTGAGCTCCTCGTTCGTCCCAATGCCCTGCGCGTCGCTGAGCCACGTGCTGAATGTGCGCACAAACTCGGGGACGTTGTGTTTGGGGAAGCGGTAGCGGACCTTCATGCCCCGCTCACCGCAAGCGGCGATGGCAAGGTCGACCTCACGAGTTTCCAACCGCGCGGTGAACGGGCCGTGGGTGCTTCGCTTGATGAGGAGCTCTCTGGCGAGACTAGGGTCGGTATCGGCATAGCGAAACGACTTCTCGTTGAAGACGAGATTGCGCTTAGGCGAGATGAGTCCGGGTATCATCTGCATGAACTCGATATTGATGAGGGTGCAGCCGTGCGCAAGGGCAATGCCCTGAACGGAGCTCGTCACGTCGCGTGCGGTAAGGCGCCGTGCAAAAAGGCCGCTGGTGCCGCCGGTGGCGAGAACGGTTGCGCGCGAGGAGAGGGAGGCCATGCGTTGACGCGCGCTATCGAAAAAGACGCCGCCACGGATGCGTCTGTCGCCGCAGGAGGAGTTTGCGTTCTGTTCCCAGGGGCTTGCGGTAAGGGGAGCGAAGGCGCAAGTTCTAGAGGGGGAGAGCGGCGTATCCGCCTCGTCGATAAGATCGATAAGCTCCCATCCTGCCCTCACATCGATGTCCAAGCGCTCGATCTCCCGGCCGAAGGCGCGCTCCATGCTCGTGCGTGTAAGACCGCGCCACAGACGATGTTTATGGTCAAAACAGGGGATGAAGGCGTCCTCTTGAGCGTTCGCGGCGTCCGCGGGCTTCTCGAGAGCGACGCCGAGCTCCTCGAGCCATGCTAGGGCAGGACGTATTCCGTGCACGAAGGTGTCGACGAGCTCAGGGACCGCCATGTTGCAGCCCGCCGCGTTGATGGTTGCGGCGAGGTCGCGCTCGTCTGCATCGTCTGTTGGGGCGATGAGGCCAAGCCCCCACGTGCCGGGAAAGAAACTCGATCCGCCAAAGAGCTTCCCTTGGGTGGCGAGGCAGACGCGTGCGCCTGCCCTCGCCGCCTCGATGGCTGCCGACACTCCTGCGATGCCGGACCCCACGACGAGTACGTCGTAGCTGCAATCGGCGCCGTGTGAAGCCATGGGGTTCCTTTCGATTCAGGCGGTCGGGTCTCTGTCCTGTCGCCGCGGCTTAGCTACGGTCCCGTGGGCTGGCTACGGTCCAGGGGAGCGCCGTCATGCGTGCCACAGGGTCGCTCGGTAACGAAAAAGCGCCGCCGCTCGGAGTTCCAAGCGACGGCGCTGCCGTTCAAGTTGCGTTGTGGACGTGCGTCAGATGCAACGAGTCCTTACGCGTTCAGCGCGGCGTTCACGGCGACGGCGCAAGCGACGGTCGCACCGACCATGGGGTTGTTGCCCATGCCGATGAGGCCCATCATGTCGACGTGCGCGGGCACCGAGGAGGAGCCGGCGAACTGGGCGCTG
>CASELS010000084.1 GCA_949288855.1 uncultured Collinsella sp.
CGGAGATGCAAAGCGCCACCGCCGAGAGCGCGACCAAGATCGCGCAGCCAGCAGCCATGCCCGCAGGCGTATCCAGCGCCTCAAGTGCGCTCGAGAGCAGCTCCATGCCCGGGATACCGCCGTCGAGCATGCCGCTGTTACCGAGGATGACCACGGGAATCACAAACATGAGCACGATGATGGTGGGCAGGATCTGCGTGGCGCGCGTCTGCCCGAGGCGGAAGTAGATGGGCGTCACCACGCTTGCCACCACAGAACCAATAAGCAGGGTGAAGCAGGACACCACAGCCATGACGCTGAGCATGTCGGGATCGAAGGCGAAGGCATCACCAATCTCACCACCGATTCCCATCGCGCCGATGGCAACTATCGAGACAAGTGCGCCTGCAAATCCTACGATCATGCCGATAAGGCCGAGGGTCACGATGGCGGCATAGCGGCCGAGGACGATGTCTCGGCGGGAGAGCGGCAGCGTGAGCCGGAAGAGCTCCCAGTGGTTGAGCTGGTCGTACGCGGCAAGTCCCATCGCGCTCATCATGAAGAACATACAGGTGAGGGTCGCGGGCATGGCAAGCGGAGTTTGCATGCCCACCCCGATGCAAAGGCTCACGAGCGCGCCCAGCGCCACCAGCTGCTTGGCGTAATCGCGAAAGATAGTCATCTCAATCAAGTAGGCGCTCTTCATCTATCGCACACCACCTTTCAGGGTGAGGGTCATGTAGTCGTCGATGGTCATGCGGTCGACCGCGATCTCGGGGAAGTTCTCGGCAAACGCGAAGCGATCGGGTACGAGCACGTCGATACCGTAGTCATGACGCAGGTAGCGGAGCTCGGCATCGGGCATGATGCCCGCGTCGGCGATTCGCTCCAGGTCCGCCACGCGGCAGCGGGCGATTCCCATCTCGTCGGTGATGACATCCTTCGGCAGGTCGAAGACGATGTGACCGTTATCGATGCAGACGATGCGGTCGGCGATGCGCTCGAGGTCCGAGGTGATGTGGCTCGACATGAGGATGGCGTGTCCCGGCTCGGCCACAAAGTCGCGCAGCTGATCCAAGATCTCGTCGCGCGCCATGGGGTCGAGGCCTGCTGTGGCCTCGTCCAGAATGAGAAGACGTGCGTTATGGCTGAGCGCGCAGGCGAGGGAGAGCTTCATGCCCATGCCGCGCGAGAGGCTCTTCACAGTCTTCTTGGCGTCGAGGCCAAGATCCGCCGTCATGCGTGCGAAGCGCATGGTATCCCAATTTGTGTACGCGCGTGCGTAGATGCGCCCGATGTCTACGACCTTCAGATGCTCGGGGAACGAGATGGCGTCGAAGACGACACCGATCTCCTCCTTAACCTTCGCACCGGCTGCTCGCGAGAGCTTGCTGCTTTCACAGCCAAGCACGCTAGAGGTGCCGCCGTCGGTGGGAAAGAGCCCCAGAAGTGCCCGTATGGTAGTGGACTTGCCGGCGCCGTTCTGGCCGATGAAGCCTACGACCTCGCCTTCGGCTACGTTGAGGTCGACGCCCTGGAGCGAGAAGCCGTCGTAGTGCTTGGTGAGCCCGTGCGCCTCGATAAGGAGGTTGCCGGTGGTTTCGATATCCGATGCCATGGCGTGCATGGTCGACGTCCTTTCGTCTGTGGGGTGCCTTTGGCGCGCCCCTCAGCTTGTCTTGCTTGTCAGTCCAGCTCGAGCGCGAACATCTCGGCGAGCTCATCGTTTGAGAGACCCATGGCGCGTCCGCTCTCGATGGCGCGGAGCATGTGCGCCTCCACCTGGCGGAGCTGCTCTTCACGAATGAGCTCGGCGTTGCCGCCGGCGACGAAGCTGCCCTTGCCCTGCACCGTCTCGATGAGACCGGCTGCCTCCAGGTCCGCGTAGGCGCGCTTGGTGGTGATGGCGCTCACGCGCAAGCTGTTGGCAAGTGCGCGGATCGAGGGGAGCTGCTCGCCCTCAGCGAGGGCTCCGGTCACAATGGCGGTCTTGATCTGCTCGACGATCTGCTCGTAGATGGGTTTGCCGCTCGAGGTCGAGATGATGATGTCCAAGTCGGTGTCCTTCCTGTGCGCCCCGTTGGGCGTCCCCGCGGGGGAGTGCCGCCGCGGGGCGTCCCCGTTGGCGGCGCGGGAAGTTCCGGACGTCTTCGGCCCTTCCCTCCGGGCATAGTGTATATACCCGATAGTTACAGTATATACTCACCTATACACAGTGCAAGAGGAGATTTGAGGCGAATTAAGATCACAACCATCTGCAGGTAGAACTTTAGCTTCGGCGCTGCTATCTGTGCCTATTCATCCGTTATACATGGGAAGGCGTGGTACTATTAGGCCACAGCTAAATGCGTATGAGAAGAGGTGCCTGAAATGGCGGTTTGCGTTCCCGTCCGCGACATGAAGGACACGGCTGCGTTTGCCAAGCTCGTGAGGGAATCTTCCGAACCCGTTACCGTCACGAAGAACGGCTACAGCGAGTTCGTGGTTATGCGCGCCGAGGACTATGACCTCATGCGAGAGGAGGTTGCTAAGGCACGACTCCTGTGTGTGCTCGCAGATGCGGACCGGTCGTACGAAGCGGGCGATTTCGTCGGCGGCCCGGCGTTCGTCTCGAGCATGAGGGAGAAGTATGGCTTGTGATTATGTTCTTCTCTCGCGCGCCCAGGCGGACTTCGAGGAGATCGTGCGCTACCTGTCGGTCGAGCTCGACAGTAAGAGGGCTGCCCTGCGCTTTGTCGAGGAGTTCGAGTCCAAGGTCCTTCTCGCCTGCGAGTATCCAGAGATGCATCCGCTCAGTCGGATGCCGGAGGTTGCCTCTCGCGGCTATCGTGTGATGCCCGTCATGCGTTACGTCGTCCTGTACGCATATCGCGATGGTAGGATCGTAATCGCTCACATCTTCCATTCACTGCAGGACTACGCGAGCTACGTCTGAGAAAAAGCTTGCTGCCCCGCGATAAAGGAGACGCATGTCTTGTACCCTCTACATAGACGCAGACGCGTGCCCGGTCACGCGCGAGGCGCTCGCTTGCGCACGTCGCGCTCGTGTGCCCGTGGCCATCGTTGGCAACACCACGCAGAATCTCGAGCGACACATCCGGTCTGACGACCCGCGCGACGTCGCACACGCCCGCGGACGCGATGCCGCGCACGGCGGCTTCTGGGTGGAGGTGCTCGACGTGTCCGTGGGCGCTGACAGCGCGGATTTCGCCATCGTGGAGCGCCTGCAGCCCGGCGACGTGGTGGTCACGCAGGACATCGGCCTTGCGAGCATGGTGCTCGGCCGCGGGGCGACGGCCATCGGTGTGCGCGGGCGCGTCTACTCGAAGGCCACGATCGACATGGACCTCTTCATCCGCCATGAGGAGAAGAAGGTGCGCCGGGCGGGCGGCCGCACGCGCGGTCCCGCCGCCTTTACGAACGAGGATCGCGAGCGCTTTCGTCGCAACCTTGCGGAGCTTTTGCGGTAATCATGCTGTTCGATGAGCGTGTCCGGATCTCTCGGCTGAGAATGGCGGAAAGGTCGCGGACGCTACTCGTCACCCGTGTGCATCAGCTGAACGAGCGCCAGACACGCGAGGCCAATGCCGAGCAGACGAATCGCGTCGTTTGGAGTCACCTCGTCCATGATGGTGAGTGCGACGACGCCGACGCCCATGGCGAGCGCGATCGCCTTGAGGACGAGCCCCACGATTGCGGGAACCTTGGATTCCGTCGGGCCCTCTTGGGCTGCGGTCTTAACCTCAAGCAATTCGTCCACCGAGGTGCCGAGTACCTCCGCGAGCCTCGGCAGCGACGTCACGTCGGGAAACGACAGATCGCGCTCCCACTTGCTCACCGCCTTGTCTGTGACCCCCATTTGCCGGGCGAGGTCGAGCTGGGTCATGCCCTTTTCCTTGCGAAGTGCTGAGATGGTGGCGCCGAACGTCTGCTTGGTCATGGTCGTCCTTTCGTTGCGGGTGTATCCGACGCCTTCATCGTGCCAGGGGTGCTCTGCGCGCTCAACCGACCGCCAGTTGAGTTTTCTCGACTGCCAGTAGAGTCGCAGTTTAGTGCAGGTGAGCTGGTTAATTGTTGCGCACTGTCAGCTTCGGAGAACCTTCTCCAAAGCTCGCCCGCGTGCAAGCTCGTCAACCAGCTTGTCTAGGTAGCGTGCGTTCTGTTCGATTGGGTCTTCGATCTGGGCTACATCCACGCCGCAAATCTTGCCCGTGATGAGCGCGCGTGCGGGGTTGAGCGCCGGTGCTTCGTCGAAGAATTCCCGGTAGGTGAGGTCACGCTCAAGTTGTAGAGCGAGCTCCGCCTCATCGTAGCCGGTGAGCCAGCAGGTGACGGCGTCGACCTCCGCGCGCGTACGGCCTTTACGCTCCGCTTTCTGCACCAGTAGCGGATAGATTTGCGAGAACGAGAGCTCGGCGATGGGTTTGCGTGCCATGGTGCCCCTTTCAAGAGCTATCTGCATCCATAGTACCGTTAAAAGGCAGAATCGTTTATTGCGCACGGTATCGAAGGGCTGATGGGGCGCTAAGATGAGGGTTGCTGTTCCAGTTTGCTTTGTGGCGCTGGGGTAGACGTGCTGGTTAATGAAAGGCCCCGTGAAGACACGTGAAGGGAAGCACTATGCAGATCGATAAGAACAAGACCGCGCTTTTGGTTATCGATGCTATCGAGGCGACGGGTGATGACACGCTCTACGACCCGGAGACCACGACCGGTGCCTACCGCGCCGCTGTGGCGCGCTCGGTCGCCGCTTGCCACGCTGCCGGCATCCCTGTCATCTTCTGCAACGACGCGCACGTTCCCGGGCTCGACCGAGAGCTTGAGCTTTGGGGCGAACACGGCATCGTCGGTGCCATGCGCATCTTCCCCGAGATCGAGCGTGCCGACTCGGACATCGTCATCCCCAAGCGCCGCTATTCGGGCTTTTTCCAGACCGACCTCGACCTGACGCTCCGCGAGCTGGGTGTCACCTGCGTCATCGCCGTGGGCGCTGACACCAACATCTGCGTGCTGCACACGCTCGCCGACGCCTACTTCTTGAACTACGGCTCGATCGTGGTGACCGATGCCACCATGACCTTCCTCTGCGGTACGCAGGAGGGCGCGCTCGAGCATTGCGAGAAGTGCTACGGCTCCGCTCTCGTGACCGTCGACGAGCTGGAGGCCGAGCTCTCAGCATAGGCCTCCGCGTTCAATCTCCCAAGGTGAGGCGTTTACGCGTGCGTCCTGGCGATACGCGCGGCGACCTCGTGTGGTGTGAGGCCGGTGGTGTCCACGAGTTCGGTGCCAAGGTCGCGATAGCGTGGGAGGTAGGAGAGCGACCGCGCCACCGCCCCTTCGTCGCGCGTGCCGGCGCGCACGTCCCCCTCGATGCGGCGGCGTAACTCGTCCTCGTGGGCAACAAGGGAGACGGTGCGTACCTCGGCGCCGCACTTCTCGATGGATAGCCGCCTGAGGACTTCATCGATGATCGCGCGCTCGTGCATGACCCAGCAGAGGATTACGTTGTCGTATGCGCTGCAGCACAGGAAGTTGCCGAGTAGGTGACAGATGTTGTCGAGCACCATGCGTTTGGTTTCTTCAGTCACTTGGAACGGGTCGGCGCACCAGCACCAATCCCCATCGAGCATGACGGAGGCGGGCAGCATCCGATTGAGCTCACGGCAGACGGTGGTCTTGCCCACGCCCATGGGGCCGCCGATAAGGTACAGGGTCTTGGTCATGTGAGCTCCTCTGAGGCGCTTGGATAGTCGTAGCTTATTATTGCAGGTAATGCAGGTTGTAAACCACTTTTTACTGCACTTTGTGCGTTCCTCGGGTACGTTGAGGTCGTAGAAGAGTCGGCGAGGAAACGGAAGGGCACATGGATGTCGGAAACCAGATCAGGGAGCGCAGACAGGCGCTCGGGCTCTCACAGGAGGAGCTCGCTCAGAGACTCTACGTGAGTCGCGTCACGGTGAGCCATTGGGAGACTGGCGTCAGGCAAAATGACCTTACAGGGAAATACCCTGCGATGATACATTGATGATACAGTGAGACGACATGCGATAGCAGCGAAAAGTTGAAAACTTGCTTGTTTACCGCATCAAACTGACGTAGAATAAAGACGTGCGACAAGGCGTTCGTGCAATCACGCACGCGCGGACGTATCACATTGCGGTGGACCCGGACAGGATAACCGGTGGCTATATCATTGAGACT
>CASELS010000085.1 GCA_949288855.1 uncultured Collinsella sp.
GCCGTGCCGCCGTATCCGTCAGCGTGCGCTTTCGTACAGAAGGCCCGTGGCCGACGGCCCCTCGCACATGAGCAGGTCGAGTGCCGAGAGGTTCGGCACGAACGGCATCCGGTCGGAGAAGAGCTGGAAATATTGCGGGGCTTCGAAGCCGGCGCTGCTGCCCTTCGGGCGCAGGTCTATGTCCCCGTCTGCGGCCTCGCCTGCCGCCGCGGCCTCGGCGTGCGCCGCGAGGTCCGCCGTGATCTGGGCGTACTCCTCGTCGTTGGGCAGATGATGGTGCCAGCCCGCCTTGTTCTCCATAAGGGAGCTGCCGAGGCCCTTGACCGTATCCATAATGATCGCGGTGGGGCGGCCCTTGGTGGCGGCAGCCTCGGCAAAGGCGGCCTCAAGCGCAGCGAGGTCGTTGCCGTTCACGCACACGGTGTGCCACCCAAAGGCGGCCCAGCGCTCCTCTTGGCTGTCGGCGTGCATGACGTCCTCGGTGTTGCCGCTGATCTGCAGGTGGTTGCGGTCAATCACGGCGCAGAGGTTATCGAGCCCGTAGGTCGCGCCCGCCATGGCGGCTTCCCAGATGGAGCCCTCGGCAAGCTCGCCGTCGCCCATGACCACATAGGTGCGGTACGCACGACCGTCCATCTTGCCGGCAAGCGCCATACCCACACCCACGGGGAGCCCATGCCCGAGCGAGCCCGAGTTCATCTCAATGCCGGGCAGCTTGTTGTTGGGGTGGCCGATGTAGGGGCTCCCAAACTTGGAGAAACGCGCCTTCACGTCGTCGAGGTCGAGATACCCAAAGTGGCAGAGCACCGCGTAGTACGCCTCCATGGCGTGACCCTTGGAGAGAAGGAAGCGGTCGCGCTCGGGGTCCTCGAGCTTGTTGGGGCCCACGTTCATGATCTTGCCGTAGAGCAGCATGAGCGCATCGATCACACTCATGTCGCCGCCGATGTGCCCGCCGCCGCCCGCGACGATAATGTCGACGGCGTCCTGACGCAGCTGCCAGCGCAGCTGCTCAAAGTTCTCAGTCATCTCATTCCAATCTCGTATGCGTTCCGTCAACCCAAGCGTGGTAAAGGCGCCCGAGATTGCCCCGAAAGCGGAGGGCATAGACCTTACGGTCATGCCCGACGGCTTGAGGGGCAAGGTCGGGTGCCTTGGGCACGCTACTCGCCGCGAAGGTACGCGCGGACGTCCTCCTCGATGGGGTCGTAGAAATCGGGGGTGATGCCGAGGTACTTGCAGGCCTCGTAGAGCACCGGCACCACGTTTTGGTGGATACCCACGACGTGATGGATGTAGGGACCCTCGACGATCTTGGCCTCGAGGCGCTTCAGGTTCTCCACCTCAATCCAGAGGTAGGTGCCCATGCCCTTGGGGCCGTCGATGCCGCGGGCGTTGCCGAGCAGCAGCGAGTACGCGCCGTTGTCGCCGTCAAAGCGGGCAAGCGTGAGCTTGCCGTGCTTGGCCTCCGCAGTGAGCGCGCCGGGGTGGTCGAACGCGAGCGGATAGGTGAGACGCGGCGTCTCGCAGGCAACGGAGCACGGCCAGGGGCCGCAGTGCTGCAGAAGCTCACCGTTCTCGTTGTCGGGGTGGCGCACCGTCCAGTCGGCAAAGAAACTGCGGGTCTCGCCCATGCCGGCGGCCTCGACCATAAGTGCCGAGATGGCACCGTGGATATCGGTCTCGCAGACGACGGGGATGCCCATCTCGTTCAGAATCGCGTTGGCTGCGCAGGGCATGATGCCGAGCTCGTCCTGGAGCGCGTTCCAGCACTGGATAGCGCCGGCGTTGCAGCCGTACTTGTCGATAAGCGCCTTCATGCCGTTGGCGAGCGCCGCGACCGTGCGCGTCTGCTCGGAGGTAATCTCGATCTTCATGTGCTCGCCGATCCACGCGAGGGTCTCGGCAAGACCGGCCTCGTCGGCCTCGGCGGCGCGAACAGCCTGGATAAGCTCAGTCATGGGCACGGGCGCGAGCTGGATGTTGAACTTCTCGAGAAGCTCGCCCTCGTTCACCATCGTTGTCCAGAAATCGAAGGGGCGGGTGGACATCTGCAGGATGCGCGTGTGGCGGAACGTCTTGACCACGTTACAAACCGCCAGGAAGTCGCGGACGCCGCGCTCAAACTCCGGATCGGTCAGACGGCAGTTGGTCATGTAGGTGAAGGGAACCTGGAAGCGGCGGAGCACCTTGCCCGTGGCAAAAAGGCCGCACTGGGTGTCGCGCAGGCGCGTTCCGTCCGGCTCGGGGCGCTCGTCACGCGGGCCCCAGAGAAGCACGGGCAGGCCCATCTCACGCGCAAGACGGGCGCACAGGTACTCGGTACCAAAGTTGGCGTGACAGAGCATGATGCCGTCGACGCCCGCAGCGCGGAACTTGTCGACGATGGGCTGAATGTGGGAGTCGTCGAAGAGCAGACCCTCCTCGTTCACGTCATCGATGTCGACGAAGTCAACACCGAGCTCCGTGAGGCGCTCGGCGGTGAGGCCACGGAACTTGATGGCATCGGGCGCGGAGAAGATACTCCGGCGCGTGGGTACGTATCCGAGTTTGATATGCGGCTTAGATGCGGCGACGTTCATGACGCTCCCCTTCTGACACGGCCCGCGCGCTCGCGCGCAAGCCACCGGTCCCATGGTTCGAACACTGTCAACTAAACGTTTTACACTTTCGTATACCCATTATGCCAAAGATTAAGGTAAACGGTCGTATAAACAAGGTGAACGGCAACAACGATGTTCGTCTTCGCGTTGTCAACAAAGAGGAGCACAGAGCCAAAGGGGGTAACGCCCTCGCAGTATCGACTAATAGTCTGGCTCCCCAGGCTGAACTCGAACCGGCAGGACAACGCACCCGCGGCTTCACGGCATCAAAAAATGCGCGAAGTAAGTGGGCTGTGCGGTTCTTGCGCTACAGCCTGCGCGGCGCGACCTCAATCGGTCGTAAAACGCCAGCTCATACTTTAGTTTGCTAAAGGACCCTATAACAGG
The DNA here is from genome assembly GCA_949288855.1 of uncultured Collinsella sp. GTDB lineage: Bacteria > Actinomycetota > Coriobacteriia > Coriobacteriales > Coriobacteriaceae > Coprousia. The sequence goes on from CASELS010000085.1 coordinate 2,991, forward strand.
GTCGACAAGGCCCACTTACTTCAGCAAGTTTTTGGGCAGGAGAGATGCCCTAGCGCTCGCAGACGCTCTTGCGCTCCACAAAGTAGGTGCTCACGAGCGTCTTGCACGTGTAGTTCTTGGGATTGTTGACGTTGCCCACCAGGCGGCGCACCGCAATCTCGCCCACCTCGTGCTTGAGCACGTGCACGGTGCTGAGTGGCGGCGTGGAGAACGCGCCAATAGAAAGGTCGTCGAAGCCGATGATCGAAACATCCTCGGGCACGCGGACCCCCGCCTCGGCGAGTGCGCGCAGGGCGCCCACGGCGAGCACGTCGTTGTCGGCAAAGAACGCCGTCGGCAAGTCGGTCTGCGGGATGTTGGCGAGTTTTGCCTTCATGTCCTCGTACGCACGCTCGAGCGTGGTGCCGAGCTCAATGCGCCACAGAGGGTCGAAGCCCAGACCCGCCTCGTCAAGCGCACGGAAGAAGCCGCGCTCGCGTGCGCGGAAGTTCTGGATGCGGAAGTCGCCGGAAAGATAGCCAATCTTTTTGTGTCCGCGCTCCGTGAGATAGCGGACCGCGCGCAGCGCCGAACCCTCGTTGGCCATGACGACGGCATCGAAATCAAACCGGTCGCTCCAGCCGTCGAGCACCACAAGGCGTGCCGCGCTATCGCGGAAAAGCTCGTAGTCCTCCTCGCCGAGCTCGGTGCCGAGCAGCACAATTGCAGCGGAGGGGTCGCTCACAAGCGCTGCCACCTGCGGGCGCACGGCGTCGAGGTCAGAGAAATCGAGCGAGACAAAGGCAGTGCCCATGCCGTGGCGGCGAGCCTGGCGCTCCACGCCCTCGATAACCGAGGGGTGGAACGTGCTCTCGTCCACAATCGCGCCGGTCTTGCGGGCGAGCACGAACGTGATGGCGTCGAGCTGGGAGGGATGCTGATAGCCCATTGCCTTGGCGGCGGCGCGAATCTTCTCGGCCGTCTCCTCGCTCACGTTGCGCTTGTGATTGAGGGCGTTGGAGACCGTTGCCGGCGAAAAGCCGGTGGCACGGCTAATCTCGCGCACGCTTACCTTGTGCATAGGGCACCTCGCACTAAACAAATTGCAATACTGTTTACTTTTCTGTTTATACCATCGTTCTGAACGCGCCGCACGCGATTCTTGCATCGGTGAACGGCGGATTCAAGCTAGCGAACGGTCCCTGTCGGGTACATCCGGCGCGGACTCGTGAGCATACGTTGGCCGCGCGGCACCCACGCGCAGGCACCCTTGACTACAGCGTACGACGCGCCTCGATAGCGCGGCCGAGCGTGAGTTCGTCGGCGTATTCCAAGTCGCCTCCAACGGGGAGGCCGCTCGCAAGACGGCTCACCGCGATGCCGAGCGGCTTGATGGTAAGTGCTAGGTAGCTCGCCGTGGCCTCGCCCTCTACGTTGGGGTTGGTGGCGAGGATGACCTCCTCCGTCCCCTCCTCGGCCAGGCGCGCAAGGAGCTCGCGGACGTGCAGCTGCTCGGGGCCGATCTTGTCCATAGGGCTGATGACGCCCCCGAGCACATGGTAGAGCCCCCGGTAGGAACCGGTGCGCTCGATAGCGGTCACGTCGCGCGGCTCGGCAACCACGCAGATGCGCGTACGGTCACGCGTGGAATCCTGACAGATGGGGCATTCGTCTGCCGTGGCGTAGTTGAAGCAACGGCTGCAGAAGTGCACTTCCTCTTTAACCTCGAGGATCGCCTCGGCAAGGCGACGAGCCTCCTCGGCATCCGCCTCGAGGAGGTGGTAGGCGATGCGCTGCGCGCTCTTGGGGCCTATGCCCGGCAGGCGCCCAAGCTCATCGAGCAGCTTCTGCAGACTCTGGTTGGCAGCCACGGCGACTCCCCCCGCTTCAATACAACTAGAACGGCATACCCGGGATGTTGAGGCCGCCGGTGATAGCGCTCATCTGGCGGTTGGCGGTCTCGGCAACGCCGCGGCTGGCCTCGTTTACCGCTGCCACGATCATGTCCTCAAGCATCTCCACGTCGGCGGGGTCGAGCGCCTCGGGATCGATCTTGATGGAGGTAAGCTGCATCTCACCGTTCATGGTCACCTTGACCATCCCGCCGCCTGCGGAAGCGTCGACCGTGACCTGGGAGAGGTTCTCCTGCGCGGCAGCAAGCTGCTCCTGCATCTTGCGGGCCTGCTTCATCATCTGCTGCATGTTCATGTTGGGCATGCGAATCTCCTCGTATAGGGCCGCGTGGGGCGGCGTTTTAGCTGTTGTGCTGGTGCATCGTACCACGAAGCGCCGCCCTCCGGCGGCGCTCCCCGGCATCTCTACTCTTGATGAATAACGACCCCCGTGCCAAAGACGTCGCCCAGAAGCTTCGCGGCGTCCTCGGAGGTCTCGGGGATTTCTGCCGGAGGAGCGGCATGGTTGAAGACCGTTCGCACGTCAAAGCCAGGCTGAGCCGGAGCATCGGGCGCGGAGGGGGCGGGAGCCGCGGGAGCCACCGGGACAGCATCCGGCGCCGCGGCCGGCGCCGGCGATACTGGCGCTGTGGCCGGCGCCGAAGGAGCTGGCGCCGCAGGCTCGGCATCAGGCATATCGAAGGGAGGCAGGTCCTCGTCCTCTTCAAACCCAGCGATAAACGCGTCGTCGTAGGGGACGGCTTCGTCCTCCCATGCCCTCCGGTCCTCGTCTACCGTGGGCTCCGGAACGATTGTGGGGCCGCTTGTCTGGTCCGCCACGGGTGCGGGGGCAGGCGTGTCACCACCGGCAAACGGCACGAACCCAGGAGACGTCGCCCGCGGAGCCGACGCGGCCTTTGGAGCAGGCTGGGCCGCGGGGGCCGGAGAGGCAACAGGCGTCTCCTGCGAGGGCTTTGACGCCGGCGGTACCGCAGGTGCCGCGGAGGCGGCAGGCGCCTCGGGCGAGGGGGCGGGAGAGGCGGGCGTCTCGGAAATGGGGGCAGCGGCGGCGGGTGCTGGCGCAGAAGCAGTGGCAGCGGGTGCAGAAGCTGCGGGCGCCGGAGCGGGAGCTG
>CASELS010000086.1 GCA_949288855.1 uncultured Collinsella sp.
GGTCAAGCTCCGCCAGAAGCGCTGCGGCATCGAGCTTGCGGGTCTTGCGCAGGTGCGCGTCAAAAGCGCGCGCCGAGCGCGCCGCCGCAGGCCCCAGCCCAGAGAAGGGAGAGCGCATCCAGTCGGGGAGCTCGGGCGCGGGCCACCAGGCGCTCGGTTCCTCGCCCTCCAGGCGCTTGATGAGGTCGGCGAGCACAAAGAGCATCTCGCCCGCGCGAGTCTCGGAAAACGCGGACGATCCCTCCGCGCGCACAGCCGCCCCGCGCGCGGCAAGACGCGGTGCGAGGGTGCGGAAGGCGCTCACGGGGCGCGGGTCCACCACCACGGCCCCCGCAGCGCAGGCGGCGCCGTCTGCGGAAGGGCACTCGCCCCGGTGCAGGAGCTCGTCCAGAAGCGCCACGTAGGCAGCCCCGCGCGCGGTGGGACCTGCAACCTCATACACATCGGCACATGCACCTGCGTTTGCCGGGGCAGCGGGTTCCGACGCCTCCGCCCGCGCGACGAGCACGCCGCGGGCGCGCAGGGCGCGCTCGATGTCGCGCGCAAGGTCGTGGGCCTCGGCCTCAAAAGCAAACGTTATCTCGCCGGAGGCGGCGATGGGCGTCAGAAGCTCGATCAGGTACACGGGAAGCTCGGCCGTGCCGCGCAGGGCAACAAAACGCTCGCTTGCGGGCACCCCCCGGTCGCGGAAGCGCCGGGCGAGCAGCACCGCTGCCGTTGCCGGCTCGATAAGGCCGTGCTCGGCCAGAAGGTCGGCATAGCGGCGCAGGGCACCCAGCACCTCCCGCTCGGAAGCGGTGAACGTCCCAGCGGCATCCGCCGCAAGCGCATAGGGCAGGTAGCCTCGCGCCGCGCGGGCGAGCATATCGACCGTACCCGCGCTCTCGCGCAAGCCGCCCTCCCCCGGCGCACGCTCCGCATGGCGACAGAGCACCTCGGCAAGCAGGAGCTTTCGCGCGGCGGCATCCACCAGCTGGCGCCCGTCACCCCAGAGCTCCCAAAGCGCCGCGAGCCAGGACGCCGGCGTCTCCACCGCCACGGCAAGGCCGAGCCCCGCATCGGCAAGGGCGCGGCGGCAGACGTCGCGCTCGGCAAAATCGGGCGCAAGCAGCGTGGCGCGACCATGCCGCTCCACGGCGGCGGCAATGCGCGCGACCTCCTCCGGTGAGGGGGCGGGCGCGCGATGCGCTATCGAGATGCTTGCGGGCATGCGTCCTCCGTCCGAGCGAACCGTACCAACTAGATAGATAGTATCCTAGCGTCGCGTGCGGACAAGAAACGGGCGCGTCTAGTCGATTGTGCGCTCCATCACGTAATCGTCCATCACAAAGCCGTGGCCGATGTCGTTCACCACCGACTCGCTCACCGCAAAACCGTTGCCCTTGTAGGCACGAAGCCCCAGCTCGTTGCCCTTATTGACGTTGAGATACATGGCACTCCAGCCGCGCTCGCGGCAAAGCGTCTCAAAAAAGTCGAAGGTGCGGCTCGCCACGTGGTGGCCGCGCGCCTCGGGCAGCAGGTAGACCTTGGAGATGTAGTAGCGCCCGGTATCGGGCTCGTCGTGGCCGCCCGTGTACCCGAGGACCTGGCCCTCGCCATCCACAATGAACCAGTACTCGTAGCCGTGCTCGGCCATGTCGCGGCGCATGGCCTCGACCGAATGGAACATATCGACCATGTAGCGCGTCTGCTCCTCGCCCAAAAACTGCGGCCAGTAGCCCATCCAGATCTTCTCGGCGAGCGCGGCGAGCTCCTCGAGCTCGGCGTCGGTGGTGACAGGCTTGAACTGGACGGTATCGGCCATGGGGCTCCTCCAAAGACAGACAAAAACGGCGACGGACCTCACCATGATAGGCCCGCCACCGGTGTGCGCGTGCTCTTGCGTAAAGATGAAACAGCGCAGCTGCTGTAACGATGAAACGGCGCGACGCCCTATGCGCCGTCCTCGAGCTTGATGAGCATCTTGCGGTAACCGCCGTGCACGCCGTTGAGCGCCTTGGAAACGCGGCTTACCGTGGTGGACGAGGCACCGGTCTGAGTCTGGACCTCCACATAGGGCTCGCCCTCGTCAAGCAGGCGGGCGACCTGAAGGCGCTGGGCAAAATCGCAGATCTCGCGCGGGGTGCAGAGGTCGGCAAGGAAAGCCTCGACATCTGCCTCGCCCTCGAGAAGCGTCAGCGCGTGCACGAGCTGGCGCACATCCTGCCTCTGATACATCTTCTCGATATCCATCGAACCACCGATTCCGCTCGAAGTGACCATATCCCGTGTCTGCCCTACCGGTCGCCCCGCGCCAACGCAGGCGCGCGCGAGCATGCGGCGGACAGCACGTGCGTAGTGTAGCACACCACTACGCTAAAGTGCGCGCTGCATAAAGACTATTGAATACACAGAAATATACGCGGATGCGCCTACAGCCGCGGCAACGTGGGAATGAGCGAGAGGCGCTCGGCAAGGCCCGAGGTCCACGTCACGCGGTCGCAGTCGTCGATGATGACGGCCTCGACGCCCGGTAGCCCCTCGATAAAGGTGCGGGCGCGCTCGGCACCCATCATGAGGGCCGTCGTGGACCAACCGTCGCAGTCAAGCGAACGCTCGGCCACGATCGTGGCGCTCGCCACATCGCTTTGGGCGGGCATGCCGGTTTGGGGGTCGAGGATGTGGTGGTAGGTGACGCCGCCGCGCGTGAACGACCGCTCGAAAAGCCCGCTCGTGACGACCGAGCCGTCGTGCACGCTCACCAGCGCCCGGTGGTGCGCCGGGTCGAAGGGGTTCACGATGCCAATGCGCCAGGGTTCTCCCGCGGCGCGCGGCGGACGTGCCGACGTATCCCCCGGGCGGCCGCCCGCCACGAGCACGTTGCCGCCAAGGTTCAAGACAAAGCGCCCCACACCGTGTTCGCGCATGATGCGGGCAAGGTCGTCGGCGATGTAACCCTTGGCGATGCCGCCGAGGTCGAGTATGGTCGCGGGGTCGGTGATGGCAAGAGTGGGCACCACGCTGCCGTCTGCCGCCGTGGCCTCGCCCACCTCGATGCGCCCGGCCGCCCCCACGTGCTCGAGGGCGCGCGCAAGGGCAAGCCGCGAGGGAATCTCACCGGTATGGAAGTTCCAAAGCGACGTCACCGTGCCCATGGTGATGTCGAAGTGCCCCTCGCTCCGCGCGCCGTACGCAAGGGCGAGGCGGGTGAGCTCGGCCGTCTCGGGCGCGACGGGCACGGGCGCGGGAGAGGCGGCGTGCGCACGGGAGATATCGGAGTCCGCGCGCGTACGCGAGAGCGTGCGCTCGAAGAAGCGACAGCGCTCGCACGCGGCCGTAAGCGCGGCATCGAGCACCTCCCGCACCGCCGGATCGGCCGCAGAGGCGCCGCCTGTGGGATAGGCAAAGAGGCGCACGTCGGTGTTGAAGATGAAGAGTTCCGCCATGCGGGCGCCCATCTCGGCGTCGGAGAGTCGCGCGGGCGACGAGCTGCGGGCGGCACCCTCGGCATCCGAAATATGAGACTTGTTAGCAGCCATATTCACACCTTCCCCACCAAACGGGCCTCTCGCGCCGCTGAAGCGCGGTTTGGGGCATACTCTGAGGCAGTTGCGCGCCGAGGGACCGGCAGGCTGCGCCGCCGCACCCCGGTGCACGACCATCTTAGCTCAGAGGCACGTACCCGCGCGCCCCGCACAAGAGAGGCACCTATGCGTTTTCTGCTCAACTGGCTCGTCAACTCGATCGCCATCGCCGTCGCCGCGGCCATTGTCCCCGGCATCGCGCCCTTTGGGGCGGACCCGTGGGTGGCCTACGCCATCGCGGGGCTCTTCCTCGGCATCGTGAACGGCACCATCAAACCGATCCTGAGCCTGCTCTCGATCCCGCTCACCATCGTCACCCTCGGCATCTTCCAGCTCGTGGTGAACAGCTTCATGCTCTCCATCGCCGGTTGGCTCTCGCTCAACCTCTTTGGGGCCGGCATCGCCATCATGGGCTTTGGGTCGGCCTTTGTGGGCGCGATCATCGTGAGCATCATGTGTTCGCTGCTGGGCTTCATCACAGGCGACTAGCAGACGGGCGCTGCCCGCAAACACCCGCCGGCGCGCGCCGGCAACCCATACCTTAGATTAGGAGCAACCATGGCTATTTACACCTCCATCGACCAGCTCATTGGCAAGACCCCGCTCATCGAGCTCACCCATCTTGAGGACGAACTCGGCCTTACGAGCCGCGTGCTCGCCAAGCTCGAATCCAAGAATCCCGGCGGCTCTGCCAAGGACCGCATCGCGCTCTCGATGATCGAGGCGGCCGAGCGCGACGGGCGCCTGCGCCCGCACGAGGGCTACACCATCATCGAACCCACCTCGGGAAACACCGGCGTCGGCCTCTCCATGATCGCCGCCGCCCGCGGCTACCGCGCCGTGATCGTCATGCCCGAGACCATGAGCGAGGAGCGTCGCCGCCTTATGCGCGCCTACGGCGCCGAGCTTGTGCTCACGCCGGGCGCCGAGGGCATGGCGGGCGCCATCCGCCGCGCCGACGAGCTCGCCGCCGCAACGCCCAAGAGCATCATCGCCGGGCAGTTTGAGAACCCCGCGAACCCGGCTGCGCACTACGCCACCACCGGCCCCGAGATCTGGGCCGACACGGAGGGCGCGGTCGACGTCCTCGTGGCGGGCGTTGGCACGGGCGGCACCATCACGGGCGTGGGCCGCTACCTGAAGGAACAAAAACCCGACGTGCGCGTCATTGCCGTCGAGCCCGACGCCTCGCCCGTGCTCGAAGGCGGCGCCGCCGGCCCGCATAAGATCCAGGGCATCGGCGCGGGCTTTGTGCCCGAGGCGCTCGACACCTCTGTGTACGACGAGGTCATCCCCGTTGCCGCCGAGGACGCGTTTGCAACCGGGCGAGCGCTCGGCCGCACCGAGGGCATCCTCGCCGGCATCTCCTCGGGTGCTGCGCTCTGGGCCGCGCTCGAGGTGGCGCGCCGCCCCGAGATGGCAGGCAAGACCATCGTGGTCGTGCTCGTGGACACCGGCGAGCGGTATCTCACGACCGAGCTCTTTGCGTAACGGCCGGCCATGACGAGCGCATCTTCTGCAAAACCGCGCGTCCTTGTTGCCATGAGCGGCGGCGTTGACTCGAGCGTTGCCGCCTGGCTGCTCAAGGAACAGGGCTTTGACTGCGTCGGCGCCATCATGCGCCTGCACGACGGGCCGTGCGACTCAGACGCCGGGACCGGCGCGGAAGCCGAGGGCAGCGGCCCTGGCAACGAGCCGGGCGACGTCGCCTCCGCCCGCGCTGTGGCAGAGCGTCTTGGCATGCCCCTTTACGTGCTCGACCGCCGCGAGGCGTTTGCGCGCGACGTGGTCGAGCCCTTCGTGGCGGCCTACGAGCGTGGAGTCACGCCCAACCCCTGCTGTATCTGCAACCGCCGTATCAAGTTTGGGGCGCTGCTCGACGCGGCGCGCGAGCTCGGCTGCACGCACCTTGCAACCGGCCATTATGCGCGCGTCGTGCGCGCTGCAGACGACGCACCCGCACTTGCCAAGGCGCGCGACCTCACCAAGGACCAGAGCTACTTTTTGTACGGCCTTGGCGACGACGCCCTCGCGCACGTGATCTTTCCGCTCGGCGGCCTCACCAAGGAGGGGGACGTGCGCCGCATCGCGCGCGAGCAGGGCTTTGCCTCCGCCGAGCGCCGCGATAGCCAGGGCATCTGCTTTGTGGCGGATAACGACTTTGCCTCGTTTATCGAGCGCTGGCGCGAGCGCGCGCTGCCCGAGGGCGACGTGCTCGCCCAGGACGGGCGCGTGCTCGGGCGCCACGGCGGTGCCATCCGCTACACCGTAGGCCAGCGCAAGGGCCTCGGCATCGCCGCGGACCGCCCGCTCTACGTGACCGCCATCGACGCCGTCGCCAACACCGTCACGCTCGGGTACGAGGAGGACCTCCTCGCCGGCGCCCTCATCACCGAGGACTGGACTTG
>CASELS010000087.1 GCA_949288855.1 uncultured Collinsella sp.
GGGCTGGTTGTGGGACGTACGTGCCATATCAGCTCACCCCCATACCGACGGTCGCCAGGTAGAGCTCGCGGAACGCGTCGCGGTCGAGGCCCGCCTTCTCGGCCATGAGGACCACCTGCCCGCGCGCCAGGATGAGCGCGTGCGTGCAGAGGTCAAAGCCCTTGTCGAGGTCGTGGCTCACCATGATGAAGGTACGCGAGGCGCGCTCGGCGCGGGCGCGGCCGATGAGCTCGTCAAACAGCTCCGCCGCATGCGGGTCGAGGCCGGAGTAGGGCTCGTCGAGCAAGACGAGGTCGGGGTCGTTCACGAGGGCGCGCGCGATGGAGAGGCGCTGCTGCATTCCGCGCGAGTAGGTGCGGACCGGGTCGTTGCGACGATGGTCGAGCTCCACCAGGCGCAACAGCTCGTCGATGCGCGCGCGGTCCGGCTCGCCAGTGTAGAGCGACGAGTAGAACGCAAGGTTCTCGTCGGCGGAAAGATCGCCGTAGAGCATGGAGCGGTGGCTGATGAGGCCGAGGCGCGGGCGGAGGGCGTCGGGCTCCTCGAGCGCGTCGATGCCGAGGATGTTGAGGGTGCCCGAGGTGGGGCGTGCAAGAAGCGCGAGCTGGCGGAGCAACGTGGTCTTGCCGGCGCCGTTGGGACCAAAGATGGAGACAAAGGCGCCGGTGGGAACGTCGAGGTCCACGCCGTCGAGGGCGCGGCGCTCGCCAAAGCGCTTGGTGAGGCCGCGCGCGGAGATGGCAAGGGCGGGGGTCGTGCTAGCCACGGTCATCAGCCGCCAAAAGCGGCGTGGCGCGGCGCGGCAGGGCGGCGAGCACAATGCCCGCGATGCAGATGGCGCCTCCCACCCAGTTGCAGAGGATGAGCGGGTTGACCTTGACCGAAAGCGAGAGGGACCCGTCAGCGTTGAGGCCCTGGAAGGCAACGAAGAGGTCCTCCGTGGGGAAGGTGAGTACGCTCGCATGAAGCGTCTGCTGCTGCGTGGTGGCGGAGACCTCAATGGCGGGGGCGAGCGTGCCGATGGTGGCGGACTCGTCGGCAGCGCCATCCGACGCGGTGCGAGCGACCGCGAGGTCGACCGTCATGATGCGGTTGTCGTGCGCATCAAAGGTGTCGTCGATATTCTCGACCGTGAGCGTGTAGCCGCCCGCGGCCCCCTGCGCGCCCACCTCGGCAGCCACGTTTACCGTCTGCTCCTGCACAAACATGCCGGAGCCCACGAGACCCACCAGAGCGATCGCGCAACCCAAGTGCGCGAGGTAGCCGCCGGCCTGCGCGGGCGAGCGGCGGAACAGGTTCACCGGCGCCGCGAGCGCGCTGTCACTCTTGGCAAGGCGGCCACGCACGCCGCGACCCAAAAGATAGGCGGACGAGGCAAACAGGAGCGCCGCCGCTACGAGCGAGACCTCGGCAACGGCAAGGTAGTACAGGCGCGGCCCCTGCTCGGCAAGCGTGGCCGCCGCGTCGCCGCCCGCTGCGATGATCGCATCGTAGGCGGGGACGAGCTCGAGCGCAAAGTACGCCTCGAGCGCCACAAGCACCACCACGCCGATGAAGAGTGGCACGCGGAAGTTCCGCCAGAAGGCAGCGCCCTCGGTACGGCGCCACCCAAGCAGCGGGCACACGGCCATGAGCAGGCCAAAGAGCGCCGTCGCCGGACGCGCGACCGCGTTGTAGACGCCGGCGGATACCACCTGGCCGCCCAGCGGCAGCCAGCTCGGCAGCGCGCTCGACACCGTAAGGTACGCCACGAGGCACGCGCCCACGATGCACACCAGATCGGTGATGTAGTAGGAGCCGTTCTTAGAAAGGAGCGACTCGATCTCGTCGTCCTCGGCAAGCGCCGCGTTGCGGTAGAGCAAAAGCAGCAAGAACGACAGGGCAGCGGCGATCATGATGCCGAGGAAGAAATAGGTCGAGACCGGGTCCTCGGCAAACGCATGCACCGACTGCACCAGGCCCGAACGGGTGATGAACGTGCCGAGCACCACAAAGATAAAGGTGATAGTGGCGGCGAAAAGGCTCCAGCGCTTGAAGACGCCGCGGCGACGGTAAAGGGTGAAGCTGTGGATCATGGCGATGGCGGTGAGCCAGCTCATGAAGCTCGCGTTCTCGACCGCGTCCCACGCCCAGAAGCCGCCCCAGCCGAGCACGACGTAGGCCCACACGGCGCCGAGCACCATGCCGATGGTGAGGAAGATGAAGCTGAAGACAGCCACGCGGTCAGCGTGCTCGACCCAGCGCGCCGAGAGGTCACCGGTGATAAGCGCTCCGATTGCATAGGTAAAGGGCACCGTGCAACCGGCGTAGCCGATGAAGGTCGCCGGCGGATGAAGGACCATCGCCCAATGAAGCAGCAACGGATTCATGCCGCTCGACGCCCCCGCCACGAGCGAGCCATCGGCATTGAGGTACTCGGCGGGCGTGGCGATGAAGGCGTTGTTGGCATCGGAGAGCGCCATCGCGCAGGTGAAAAGCACGATCACAACCTCGGTCACGCCAAGGGCAGCGCAAGTGAGGGCGTCGGTCTGGCGCATGCGGCGCCAAGCGGTGGCAGCGGCAAAAAGGGAGATGAGCCAGGTCCAAAAGAGCAGCGAACCCTGACGGCCCGCCCACACGCCTGCAACCTGGTAGAGCACGCGCAGCGGGCTGTCGTCGACGGGGAAGTTCATCGCCACGTAGGAAAGCGTCATGTTCTCGGTAAGGAAGCACACGAGAATGAGGCCGATGCAGAGCGTGAGCAACAGCGCGTTGGCAAAGACGAGCATGAATCCTGTGTTGGCGAGGGCGCTCGCCCGCTTCTCGCCCGTGGTACCGCCGCGGGTCGCCGCCACGCTCGCCATGAGCGCCACAAACGCCACCGCGCCAACCGCGAGCGATAGGTTCTGCATGATGTTGCCGATAAGACTCATTGGGAAGGTTCTCCTCTACGCGATGTGCGGTACAAACGGAAAACGGGGCCGCGTGCGCTGCACCCTGGCCCCGTGCGGTGATTACTCGGTCACGGCCTCGTCGATGGCGGGCTGGTCGCTCGCCGTGAAGGTGCCGTCGGCGTTGAGCGCGCCCGACACCACAAGCGCCGTTCCGTCGGTCACGGCCTCGTCGATGCCGCCGTCCCAGATGACATTGATGGCTGCGCCCTGGCTCTCGAGCGTGAAGCGGTAACCCTCGGCGGCGTCGACGGGGAGCACCTCGCCGCGGACGTAGCCGCAGACCTTGGTTGTCTTGCCGGTCATGCTCTCCGCCTGATCAAGAAGGCCCTTGACGGTGAGGGACCCCTCGGCGCTCTCGTACTTGGAGGGGCACTTGGTGACGAGCTCGGTCGCCGTGAGCGTGTTGTCCGACTCAACCGTGCCTGTGCAAATGGCGACTACGCCGGTGCCAAAGGTGGCAGGCAAGGCGCCGTCGTAGCGAACGGTGAGGGCCTCCTGGCCGGAGGCGGCGGCTGAGCCGTCCTCGGGCTGGATCTCAAAGAGTGCGGTCGAACCCTCGCTTGTGAGCGAATCCGCTACAACCGAGCCCGATACCTGCACCTTTTTGCCACGGTAATCGCCCGAGACCACGTCGGCGATGGAAAGCGAGCTCGCCGCGCCGCCCGAGCCGGCGATGGCCACGATCACAAGCATCGCCACCACGATGATGCCGCCCACAACCACCAGGCGGCGTTTTGCTGATCTGTTCATGCGCACTCCATGCGAATAGTCGGTTTTTCAGGTGTTAAGTATACAATGGGCGCGTGCGCGTGCGCGCGAAGCGGACCGTACGTTGAAATGAACAGGAAATCGGAGACGCCATGCTTCTTGCTATCGACATGGGCAACACCCAGACCGCTCTTGGCCTGTTTGACGGGGGGGAGCTCGTCCACTCGTGGCGCATGCCCACCGACCGCTCCTTTACGGCCGATGAGCTGCACGTTCGTCTGCACGGTTACTTCCATATGTACGGCATGGACCTCGATGTAGTGGACGCGATGGCGTTTGCAGGCGTGGTGCCGCAGCTCAATCGCGCTTGGCGCCGTGTGGCGGAGCGCCTGGGGGCGCGAACGGTCGTGGTGGGGCCGGACACCGCCTCGGTCACGTGCGTGCGCGCGAAAAATCCCGCTGAAGTGGGTGCCGACCGCATCGCCAACGCTACGGCGGCGGCGAAGTTCTACGGCTCACCTTCGATTGTGGTCGACTTTGGAACGGCGACAAACATCGACGTAGTTGATGCGGAAGGCTATTACATCGGCGGCGCGATTGCGCCAGGGCTGCGCATCTCGATGGATGCCCTCACGGCGCGCGCGGCCAAGCTCTCGAGCGTGCCTTTGGAGGCCCCCGCGCACGCCATTGGCGTTGATACGGTGGAGGCCGTGCAGTCGGGCGCGGTGCTTGGAACTGCGGCTATGGCAGAAGGGCTCGTGGCGCGCATCAAGCGCGAGCTTGGCGCACCGAACGCGACCGTGATTGCAACGGGCGGCCTTGCGGTGGTGATTGCCGACTCAACCGATGTGTTCGATGTGGTGGACAGTCAACTCACTTTGAAGGGCATTTGCGAGATTTACCGGCGCATGAACGGGTAGCGTGGTCACAGGCCCCCGCAGAATAATAAAAGACCCCCTATGCGTGGCGTCATAGACGCTCCTCATGCTTCACGCCAAGCCAGATTTGGCAACGAGAAGCGTGAAATCGGCTCGTTCTGGGCACGAAAACACTGAAATGGGCACGCTGGAACCGGCGCGCCCATCTGTTTGCAGAGGGTTGTTTATTATTCTGCGGGGGTCTTTGACCATCGCCGTGCGTTGAGAGCCCTGCGGAGCGGTTACACCTCGCGGAGGCTCACGACCTCAGCCGAGAATGTCTTGGTTTCGCCGGTGCCGAGCTTCACTTCGGCGCGACCCCACGCGTCGATGCCCGTGAAGTAGCCAACGGCAAGGGTGTTGCCGTTCTGCGCGACCACGCTAACAGGCTTGCCCAGCATAGGCAGGTTGTCGACATAGGACGAAAGGATAGGAGCCATGGGGCCGGCGGCGCCGAGACCGGCGGCGATGGCGCGCTGCCAACGGGCAACACGCGCGAGCACTGCCTCGCGGACCGCCTTAGCGAGGTCTTCGCACGTGGGGAGGGCCCTGCCTTCGGGAAGCGCCTCGGCGAGCGAGATGGGATCGAGACGCGGCACGTTGTTGGCGCCCGTCGCCTCCGCCTGCTGCCGGCGCACCGATGCGACTGCGTCGATTGCCGCCTGGACCTCGGGCGATGCCGGAGGAGCGTCTACCGGAGAGATGATGTTTACACCAATGCCCGCAACGGCAAAGGCGCCCATATCTGAGGAGCGGGCCTCGACGAGGATGCCCACGAGCTTGCGATTGAACTGGGAGCTGTGTGGGGTGGGGATCTCTCTCGGGACCGAAACGATGTCGTTGGGCCACTTCACGCCCACGCGCCCCTGGAGTCCCAACCCCTCGAGTGCATCGAGCACGCCCAGGCTCGTCACGGCAGGAAGGCCCATAAGCATCTGCATGGGGACCTGCGGGCGCAACACAATGGAGAGGTAGAGGCTGCCATTGGGCGAGGTCCACGAGTGCCCGCGGCGACCGCGGCCTGCCGTCTGGACCGATGCGCGCACCGCCCAGCCGTGCTCGGCGCCCGCGCGGCCAGCATCAACGGCGATGTCGTTGGTCGAGGGGACGGTATCGAGAGCAAGCATCGTCGAGCTCGAAAGATCGACGGAAGTCAGGTCGGTCATAGGACACCTCGTTTCGCGCGCAAGGGCGACGCGCCGGCGGCACGTTCACACGTATGGTTATGAATACCGCTTTGACGCGCGCGCTACTGCCGCCAGCGGGGATTCGTCGGCAAACGGCCAGCAGAAATCGGTCTGCGACGGCAACGACGCGCTCTCGTTTCTGGAATGACGGGCCTTCCCGGACGGGCGGCCGAGGTCGCCGCGAGTTCCGCACGCAAAGGAGGCCCCAGTGGG
>CASELS010000088.1 GCA_949288855.1 uncultured Collinsella sp.
TTGAGGCCGAGGCGCGTGCGCTCGGCCTCCTCGGCGTCGGAGAGGCGCGTGTAGATGGGCAGGACGAGCGCCGGGTCGCCGGGCTGCTCGTCAAAGACGCCGGCTTCCACCGCCGCACGGAGCAGCCCCTCGCCCGTGGGGTACCACGCCTCCTCGGGCGAGAAGGACGCGAGGCCCGCAGCCTCAAAGCGAGCGCGGTACTTGACCAGGCCGTTGCCCGTGAGCGTGAGCTCGGACGCGTCGGCACGCTCCGACCACGCGGCGACACAGGCGTCGGCCTTAGACACGGTCTCGGCGGGGAAGGTGCGGTGCGCGCCAGCATCGTCGAGCTCGTAGATGCCGGGATAGACCTCGCCGCGCATGGCGTCTGCCGCCACTGCGATGAGGCCACGCTCGCCCGCTCGCCACGCGCGCCACGCGTAAGAATCCAGCGTGGAGACGCCAAAGAGCGCCACGTTGGCACCGCGGGCGAGACCCTTTGCGGTGGAGATGCCAATGCGCACGCCGGTAAACGAACCCGGCCCGCGCCCCACGAGCACAGCATCGAGCTCGCCTGTGGACAGCCCCGCCTCGGCGAGCGCCTGATCGAGCGTTCCGATAAGCTCGACGTTCGCATGGCGCCGGCACAGGTGGTCACCTGTCGCCAGCACGCGCACACCCGCGCGCTCACCTGCCCCCGGCGCCAGCTCCGCCACCGCGACGGCAAGCATGTCCGTCGAAGTATCGATTGCCGCCACGCGAACTCGTTCGCTCATTGCCATGCTTTCAACTCTTCCTATCGTCAATAGGTACATAGCGCGCACCGCGCAAGGCCGATGCGCGACGCGCCAGGGCTACTCCCCCGCAACCGACGCGCAGACCGCCGCATCAATCGCCGCGGCGAGCTCCTCGGCACGCTCCCCGTGAGGGGAGAGCTCCACACGCCGCGCATCGGGCTTATCCGCCACGCGTGAGATCACCACACCCAGGTACTCGTCGGTCAGCTCGTCTTGGAACTGCTCGCCCCATTCGAGAAGGCACGCCCCCTCGTAGCCGAGCACATCGTAGATGCCCGTGTCCTCGAGCTCAAAGGCATGCTGCAAGCGGTAGAGGTCAAAATGGAACAGCGGAATGCGCCCGCCGTCGTGCACCGCCATAAGGGCAAAGGTGGGGCTCGTCACCAGATGCCCGTCGCCAAGGCCGCGCGCCACGCCCTTGGTGAGGTGCGTCTTGCCCACGCCGAGGCCGCCGGTGAGCACGAGCACGTCGCCCTCCTCTAGGCAAGGGGCGATAAGCTCGCCCAGCCGCTCGGTGTCCTTTGCGGAGGAGGTGCCATACACGCCTTTGGACGCACGCGTGAGGGCCATGTCACTCACCTGCCGCAGGCAGATGGTCGGTTGACACAGGCCGCTGAGCCTCCAGGGGCTCCGCCGCGTCTGGCGTGGCCGCGGGGGCGGTTCCTTGCGGATGCCGGGTGAGGTAGTCACCGAGCATGCGGAAGTCCGCCTCAAGCAGCTCCTGCCACTTGGGGTTGCGCAGCGCCGCTGCCGGATGGAACGTGGGCATGACCACAAAGTGGCCCATCTGGTGGAAGCGGCCGCGCAGGCGCGTGATGCCAATCTCGGTCTTGAGGACAAAGTGCGTTGCCGGATTGCCGAGGGTCACGATGATATCGGGCCAGATGCTTCTGATCTGCTCGCGCAGAAACGGCGAGCAAGCGAGCACCTCGTCGGGCTTGGGGTCGCGGTTTCCCGGCGGGCGGCACTTGAGGACGTTGGCGATGTAGATATCCTCGCGCCGAAGACCTGCGAGCGCGAGGATGCCGTTCAGGTTCTCGCCAGCGCGACCCACAAACGGCTCGCCCTGCAAATCTTCGTTGCGACCGGGTGCCTCGCCCACAAACATGACGCGAGCGTGCGGGTTGCCTACGCCAAAGACGATGTTGGTGCGCGTCTGCGCAAGCTCGCACAGGCGGCAGTCGCCAAGCACCGAGCGAATCTCCTCGAGCGAGACCTCGCGCGGGCCCTGGTGTTCGTGACCTGGAATATGCATGACTCCCATGCGAGCTCCCCTACAGATAAACCTTCTCGAGGCGCATACCAAAGTTGCAGGCAACCTCGTAGTTGATTGTGCCGCGCAGAGCGGCCATCTCGTCCATGGTAATCTCGGCCCCGCCATCGCGGCCGACGATGGTCATGATGTCGCCGTACTCCGCCTCGGGAACCGGATGGCCCGGCGTCGACTGGATGGCTACCATGCACTGGTCCATGCAGATATTGCCCACCTGGCGCACGCGCTGACCGCGGTAGAGCACCTCCATGCGGTTGGAGAGCACGCGCGCAAGGCCATCGGCATAGCCTATGGGCAGCGTGCAGATCTGGACGGTCGTGCGCGGCACGCGGTAGGTGAATCCATAACCCACGCCCTCGCCCATCGCCGGCTGCGTGGCGCGCGTCACGCGTGCCCGCACGCTCATGACCGGCTCGAGCTCAATCCTGCCGCGCGCGCTCTCGCAGGGCATGAGGCCGTAGAGGCCGATGCCCACGCGCACCATGTCGTAGTGGCTCGCCGGGTCAAAAATCGTTGCCGGGGTGTTGTCGCAGTGCACCGTTCCGCAGTCGAGGCCCGCGTCGCGCATCGCACGCACCGCTTCGTCAAACCGCTTGCGCTGCAGCTGGTAGTCCCATCCGTCCGGATCGTCGGCGGTAGCAAAGTGGGTAAAGACGCCGTCGCAGGCAAGACCGCGGTGGAAATCGATCCCGCGGCGGAACTCGACCGCCTCGGTGCAGGGCACGCCAATGCGGTTCATGCCCGTCTCCACGGCGAGGTGATACCGGCCGACCGTGCCCGCCTGAACCGCGCACTCGCCGTAGGCCAGCGCAAACTCGACGGTGTAGACCGTCGGCATGATGTTGTGTTCCAGAAGCGCAGGGATAGCGCCGAGCGGGGGCTCAGCCAAAACGAGAATCGGCAGCGTGATGCCCGCCTCGCGCAGCTTCACGCCCTCCAAGACCGTCGCGACGGCAAACATGTCGGCGCCCGCCTGCTGCATGATCTGGCAGCACTCCGCCGCGCCGTGGCCATAGGCGTCCGCCTTGACCACGCAGCACATGCGCTCGCGCCCGCGCAACAGGCGCTTGAAGGCGCGAACGTTCTTGCGGAGCGCCCCGCGGTCAATCTCCACCCAAGCCCAGCGCGTCTGGGGCTGTTTGCTCTGCGGCATGGCTGTCTTACGCCTCCTTCACGGCGGCACCCTGCGCGCCCTCGCCGTCGAGGTCACCTAAGACCTCGTCGGTCATGAGGCGCATAGCGTCTCCGATAAGATCGATCAGATCGGTCGCGATGACGCTCTTTTCGCCCCAACGCTCCGCCGCGGCAAAACCCGTGTAGGAGTGGAGGGCGACGGCGTAGGCGCACAGAAGCTCCCATGCGTCGACCGTGTCGTGGTTAAGCGCCGCGCTGCCGGCGATGATGCCCGCGAGAACGTCGCCGGATCCAGCCGTGGCAAGCGATGCCGGACCCGAGAGCGGCAGCAGGACCTTCTCGACTCCCACCACCGCAGTCGTGGGGCCCTTGGCGATGATGACGAGATTGTCCGACCCCGCCGCCCACACAATCCGCTGCGCAGCGTCAATGGCGTGGGCGAGGTCGGCCACGCCGCTCTCGTCCACCAGGCGCGCGAGCTCGCCGTAATGCGGCGTGAGGATAAGCGGGGCCTCACGACGGTAGAGCTCCGGCGTGGAGTCGATGCCGTCGATGGCAACGCTCGCCAGGCAGTTGAGCGCATCGGCGTCGAGCACGAGCGGCTTGTCGAGGGCAAGAAGGCTCGTGACCACACCCATGCAGCCCGCAGCCGTGGTCATACCCGGCCCGCAGAGAACGCAATCGTAGCGCTCGGCAAGCTCCGCCACCTGCATGGGCGCGGCGGCACCAAAGGCGCCGCGCGAGTCCGCGGGCATGCCAAAGACCGGGACGGAGGGTAGCGCAAGGCGGATGAGGTTCGCACACGGCTCGGGAGCCGCGACGGCAACATAGCCCGCGCCGGCACGTGCCGCGGCCTTGGCAGCCATGATCGCCGCGCCAGGGTAGGTGGCAGAGCCGGCAACCACCAGAACCGAGCCGCGCGAGTACTTGTTCGCGCCCGACGGAAGCGGCCCCATGAAGTCGATGAGGTCGGACGCCTCCACAGTTTCCGCGGCATGCTCGACGTCGTTGATGACCTCGTCGAGCTTGTCGTACAGCTCGCCGCAGATGAGCTCACCGGCGTACTCGGGACCGTCGGCACTAAAGAGCCCGAGCTTGGGCGCAAGCATGGTGGCAGTAACGTCGGCGCGAACGGCCACGTCGGAAACCTCGCCCGTCTGCGCATTAAGGCCCGAGGGAACGTCGACCGCTACAACAGTTGCCGCGGCGTCGTTCAAGGCGTCGATCCAGATATTGAACGGCGGACGGAGGTTGCCGGAAAAGCCGGTGCCCAGGATAGCATCGAGCACAACATCCGCTTTGGCGATCAGCGCCGAGAGCTCGTCGCGCGAGGGACCTACAAAGACGGTGACATCGCGCCCAGCGGTGCGACGCGCCACATGGCGCGCGAGCGTAGAGGGAACCTCGTCCGGCTCAACCGGGGACACGACCGTGACCTTGATCCCCTTCTGGGAGAGGATATCCGCCGCGACCCAACCGTCGCCGCCATTGTTGCCAAAGCCAGCGAGAACAAGAACGGTTTTGGGCGAGAGGCGCTCAACCTGCGCTGCGGCAAACTCACCCGCGAGCTCCATGAGCTCGGCCTTGGACGTGCCCTCTTTCTCGATGATATCTTCGAGGTTGCGAACTTCCTCACAGCTGAGAATCGGCCTCATCGGCATCCTCCTGCGTCTCGAGCGTCACCTGACCGGCAACGGCACTCAATTCCTGCTCCTGAACGCGCTCGAGCTCGTCGAGCACGGAACGCGCCTCTTTAAACGACCGCGCGATTTGCGCACGCTCGTCCTCCCCCTTCTTTTTGGGGGCCGGTCGAACGTCTTCGGTAATAGCCATAGCGTTAGCAACAGCAAGCCCGGCGGTGTGCGAAAGCGAAAGGGCAACTTCGATAATGCCGAGCTCACGCGCCACCTCATCGGCACGCCCCGTCAGAAGGGCGATAGGCCTACCCTGGGCATCGCGCGTAACGGATACGTCCTTGAACCCAATACCATCGGAAAAACCGGTACCGAGCGCCTTGAGCACGGCCTCGCGCGCGGCAAAACGCGCCGCATAGTGAATTGCCGGGCGAGCGGAAGCGTCGCAGTACGCACGCTCTTCATCCGTGAACACACGACGAGCGAAAGAGGGAGTTTTGGCGAGAATGGCCTCCATGCGACCGATCTCTACAATATCGACGCCAATTCCTGCCTGCGCCATAACGCACACCTCCTTTGGCCCTTGGAGCAATCAACCTAAACATCAACAGTTTAGCCAGTGAGCCCCCTGTTGTGGGTGATATCGAAGGGAATTCAAAGGGATTAGATGCCTACGTATGCAAAAAGGGACCTTCCGAAGAAGGTCCCTTTGCAGTTCGTTCGGACGGCCCGGTGCCGTCCACCGGTCAGCGGCGCCCTACCCTCCCACGGGCTCACCCCGCAGTACTCTCGGCGCGAGGGGTCTTAGC
>CASELS010000089.1 GCA_949288855.1 uncultured Collinsella sp.
GGCCCGCCCGGGTGAAGATAGGTAGGCCCGTCCCCTCCGGTAGCTCCGGGAGGGACGGGCCGGTTTTGCCTCTTGACAATGTTCAGCTCATATTAGAAAGGGGGGGCGCGGACGCTCATGGCTTTTTGATGGCACCATCCCGCCTTTGCCATGGACGGCGCATCCGCCCTCTTTGCCAGAAGCCGTTCTCGCGTCCGCCTTTGTCGATTGTCGGCTCTATCCGGCGGCGCGACGCCAGTAGGCGATGGCGATTTGAGTGCGGTTCTTGAGGTGGAGCTTGGAGAGAATCGTGCTGATGTGGTTGCGGACCGTGCCCTCGCTGAGATAGGCCGCCTGCGCAATCTCGCGGTTGTCGAGGCCGTCGGCGATGAGCTCCGCCACCTCGCGTTCACGCCCGGTGAGGCAGGCGAAGGGGTCGCTAGCAGGAGCCGCGTGATGGGTAGTCGGCGCCGACGCTGCCGGGTACGCGGCGCGCGCTGAGGCCCCTTCGCGTTCGACAACGCCACCTGCCCGCCTTGTCACCGCTGCCACCGATGGCGCGCTTGTCTGCGGCGCCGACCTATTCATGCACGAGACGCGGACAAGAACCTCACCCTCGAGCACGCTCTGTCCGCCCATCACCGCCCGCAAAGCCGGCGCGACCGCAGCGACATCCTGCTTGATGAGGTAACCCCGCGCGCCCAGCGCAAGGGCGCGTACGATGTACTCGTCATCGGAAAACGTAGTGAGAAAAACGATGCGCGCCGCCGGGTCGCGGGCAAGGATCTCCTGTGCAGCGGAAAGACCGTCTCGCCCGGGCATCTGGATGTCCATAAGCACGATATCCGGCGCCGCTTCCGCATAAAGGCGCACGGCCGCGTCGCCGTCAGTGCCAGAACCGACTACATCGATATCGGCCTCGGCACCCAAGATGATGCCGAGCGATTCGCACACCAGCGCATCGTCGTCGATAATCGCAACCCTCATCATGCCTCCCGCTACGTCATCCGCCGTTTGGGAATACTCGCAAATACGCGCCAGCCACCCGGCTGCACGCCTCCGTCGATGGGACCGGCGCGAAACGTCCCACCGAGCGCCTGGACGCGTTCCTCAAGTGAGATAAGCCCCATCCCGCCGCGTGCCGCGACCTCAGCAGTCGTACCTCGTCCGCCCGCATCGTCATTCTCTATCGTCAGCTGCCAGAAACCGGGATGCTCCACCAAGGAAAGCGAGACATCGCGCGCAACGGCATGGCGCGCGCTATTAGAGAGTGCCTCGCGTGCCACGGCGCGCAGGCATGCAGCGACCTCGGGCGGGGCGGCCGTTGCCTCTAGCCGGCACTGCACGGGAAGCCCGCTCTCGGCTGCAATGCGTTCGATCTGCGCTGCGAGGTCGATATGGTCATCATGTAAATCGTGCACGCTCGCACGCACGGTGTCGAGCGCCTCAGAGAGGTTATCCCCGAGCGCCTCGAACGCCTGACGTGCGCGCTCATCCTTGGCAAACACCACCTGATACGCCTTTGCCTGCAGATGGGCACGCGTGAGCAGGTGCCCCACGTTGTCGTGAATCTCGCGCGCGATGCGCGAGCGCTCTTCCAACACGGCGACCCGCACCTCGAGCTCGCGCTTGTCGCGCAGCTCACGGTTCTGGACCTCGAGCGCTTGCGAGCGCGCGGCGAGGTCATCCCGCTCCCGCCGGTTGGCAAGACGCTGCGCCAGCGTCGTCTCGGTCCGCCACGCAAGAAGGCAGGCTGCCACCGTAAGACCGACCAGCAGAACCGCGGCGGCAACGGGAACGACCGTCGCTCGCGACGTTGCCACCAAGGCAAGCACGGGCGATACGAGCAGCGTACGGTGCGAGCTGCCCGCCAGATCGTAGGTCGCAAGCGGCAGGGCGAAGGCTGCCTCGGGCGCTGCCAGCGCGAGCGCGCATACGCCCACCGGCAACGCTGTGGGCATCCGGTGCGTGGGAATTCGGCACGCTTCAACCAGAAATGTCGCCGTCGCACCCACCAGCAGGCATGCAACGGTGGCCGCGCGCGGCGCAAACGCCACGCCCGCTGCAGCCGCGGCGGCCAAAACAATCAACTTGTCATACAACCTTTCCATAGCGTCAGTCTAGCGTACGCACCCACGCCCGAAAACCATGACAAACGTCACTTCCCGCCCCGGCGCCATCGCGCGATACTGCGGCTAACCTGAACGGTCGTGTCTCACCCGAGACGCGGCGCCACAACCAAGGAGGGTACCCGTGGCCATCGTATCGGTACGCCAGCTCGTCAAACGCTACGGCGACCTCGTCGCCCTCGACCACTTCGACCTTACCGTGGAGCGAGGCGAGGTCCTGGGGCTCCTTGGCCCCAACGGCTGCGGCAAGACCACCGCCATCAACTGCATGCTGTCGCTCTTGACCTACGACAAAGGTACGATCGAGCTCTTCGGCGAGACGATGGGGCCTCGGCGCTACGACCTCAAACGCAAGATCGGCATCGTGCCCCAACAGGTGGCCGTATTCGACGAGCTCACCGTGGAGGAGAACATCGACGCCTTCTGCTCGCTCTACATCGCGGATCGCACGCGCCGCCGCGCGCTCGTGGACCGCGCCATCACTTTCGTGGGCCTCGACGACTTTCGCCGCTTCCGTCCGCAGAAACTCTCCGGCGGTCTCCTGCGCCGCCTCAACATCGCCTGCGGCATCGCCCACGAGCCCGAACTCATCTTCTTTGACGAACCCACCGTCGCCGTGGACCCGCAGAGCAGAAACGCCATCCTCTCCGGTATCCTGGCGCTTGTGGACGCCGGCGCCACCGTGGTCTACACGAGCCACTATATGGAGGAGGTCGAGCAGATCTGCAGCCGCGTCATGATCATGGACCGCGGGCGCGCCGTGGCCGAGGGTACGGTGGGCGAGCTCAAGGGCATGATCGGCATCGGCGAGAAGATTGTGGTCGAGGTCACCGATCTGCCGGAGGCTGCGCTCGATGCCGTGCGCTACCTGTCCGCCACCGTCTCGGCAAGCTACCGAGGGCGCGAGCTCCATGTCGCCTGCGCACAGGGCGAGAGTCACTTGGCGACCGTGCTCGAGGCGCTGACCGGCTTTGGCGTGACGCCCGTGCGCGTGTACTCCGAGCCGCCCACCCTAAACGACGTCTTTCTCGAGATTACCGGCAGCGAGCTGCGCGACCACGGCGCTGGCGACGAGCGCGCAGGCGAGCGGTGAGGCCCATGCTCACCCAGATTTACTACAACGTTCGCATGACCCTGCGCAGCACCGGTGTCGTTATCTGGTGCTTTGCCTTTCCCCTCATCATGGCGATTATCTTCATGACCATGTTCGCCGGCATGCAGTCCAACCAAACTCTTCATACCATCGCCCTCGGCGTGGTGGAGGATGCCGGCTGGCGGGAGGAGACGGGCCTGCGCACGATGCTCGAAGAGCTTACGCACACCGACGCAAAAGCATCGGAAGACGAGGAGCCGCTGCTTGCCCTCACCGCGTATGAGAACCGCGCTGCAGCCGAGGCGGGCGTGCTCGCCGGCGAGGTGGACACGGCGCTCGTGGTCGACGCGGACGGGACGGCGCGCCTGCTCGTCTCGCCCTCCGACGCAGGCTCCACCGACCAGGGCATCGTCCAAACCATCCTCGACCGGTATCTGCAGGGCGAAGAGCTCGCCGGGGCTCTAGCCGAGAGCGACCCCACCGCGCTTGCCAGCGCCGGTGCCCGCACCGCACTTGCCCAAAACCTCTCGGGCGAGCAGGCATCAACTACCGAGCTCAGCGTGCTGCGTGAACCGCCGAGCGAGCTCAGCCGCTTCTACTATGCGTTGCTCGGCTACTCGTGCATCATGTGCTCCACCGTCGCTCAGACGCTCATCGACCGCACACGCATCGCCGCCACGCCCGAGGGCTCGCGCCGGCAAGTCGGCGCGCTCTCGCCGGCACGCCAGCTCGCAGCAGCGCTGGTGGCGAGCTGGCTTATCGTCATGGCGAGCATGATGCTCGCCGTCGCCTTTTTCTACGTCGTCGCGGGCATCTCGTTCGGCGGCAGAATCTGGCTCACGCCCGTTGCCTGTGGTGTGTGCGCCCTCGTATCGTGCGCGCTCGGCGCCTTCGTGGGGTCGCTTCCCGGTGTGCGGCCGGGCGTCAAAGACGGTCTCATCACCATCGCCACGCTTGCGCTCTCGCTTCCCGCCGGTCTGTTTGGTACGCCGGCGCTCGAGCTCGCCAACTGGCTCTCGCAGCACGCGCCCCTCGTCCAACTGTTCAACCCGGCCGTACAGACAACCGAAGCCATGCTTTCGCTCACATTCTTCGACTCCCTTGCTCCCTTTGCGTCCGCCTGTGGCAGGCTGCTGGTTATCGCCGCCCTCCTAGGCGCAGGCGCGCTCATCTTCATGAGGAGGCAACGCTATGCCCATAGTTAGAATCGCCGTTAGGCTCATCGCCGAGCATCGCGTGCTCTTTGTCGTCTACGTGCTGCTGTTCTCGGTCGTAGGAAGCTTTGCCGCCGGCAGCATCGGCCCGACACAGGCAACCTATGAGGCCGTGCGACCCGTTGTTGCCGTTATCGACCGTGACAACAGCGCCATATCCCGCGCACTGACGAATCGTGTTGCCAGCGCGAGCGACATGGTCGACATCGCAGACAGTACACGCGCGCTGCAGGAAGCCGCCGCGAAAAATTATGCCGACTACGTGCTCGTTATCCCCTCCGGATACGGCGACGAGCTTGTTGGTGCCGCGCACGCCGGCGCAGATGCGCCCTCCCTCGAAAACGTGGTGAGCTATACGAGCGCGCGGGGTGCGCTCATGGACGAGCGCGTGCGCAGCTATGTGCAAGAACTCTACGCCATGGCGGCGGCACGTCCCGGTGCAAACGCTGAGGAGCTGGTACGCCTTGTTGACGCTGCGCAGGTGGCGGGCGTTACCGTTGAGACGGTTGATGCGGAGACACCGGGGCTGCCTGTTACGTACCTCGTCTACTGTCAGTTCGCCCTCTACGCGCTCTTTGGCGGCATCGCCGCAATCGTGGGCGTGGGTCTGGCCGACCTGCGCGCCCCCGAGGTGCGTCAGCGCATCGGCGCCACGCCGGTGCCCAGCACCGCCTTCGATGCGCAAATCGCGGGGGCCATCGCACTTTGCGGCATTGCCGTGTGGGCCATCAACGCCGCCGTGGGCATCGCCCTCTATGCGGACGAGCTTGCCCGTGTGCCCGTCGCCCTTACGGCGCTCATGCTCGTCATTCTCTTTGCGCTCATGCTCGTGGGCATGGCGTTTGGGTTTCTCATCTGGCAGCTCGGCGTGCGACGAGAGCTCGTGCACGCCATCGCCAACATCACGGCTATGATCATCTCGTTTCTGGCGGGCACCTGGGTGCCGCTCGCCAACATGAGCGCCGAGGTGCTCGCTGTCGCACAGTTCGCCCCCGGCCTGTGGGCGGTGAGCGCTATGGAGCAGCTCGTACGCGCCACCGGCGTAACCGGAGAGCTCGTGGCGACGGTGCTCGGCCATGTGGGCATCGTGGTGCTGTTTGCCCTCGCTATCGCCACGGCCGGCCTCGCCGTAGGTCGCGCCCGCCGCGCGGCGGCGTAGCCACGGAGTCGCACCGGGCCGGCGGCG
>CASELS010000090.1 GCA_949288855.1 uncultured Collinsella sp.
CGCTTGTTGGCAGCGCGGAGGTAGGCGTCGCAGACACCGAGGGCGTGGTGGAACTCAAAGTGGTGGACGTCCCGCTCGAAGGCGAGGATGGCCTGCTCCGCCGCCTCAACAACAGCGGGGGAGGCGTCGCCGGCGGGAATGCAGCCCGTTCGGACCGTGCTCGGGTCGCCCTCTTTTTCCGCCACGCCGTAGAAGCACGAGCGCGCCAGGCGGTTGAAAACGCCCGTGAGCAGCGCCCCCTCCTTTAGGACGGGGTCGATCACGCGCTTGTCGTCACGCGCCAGAAGCGGCGTGCCGTCGGGGTTCTTGCCGGTCTCGCGCGTGTCGTAGGCCTTAGGCGAGAAGCTCACCGGCTTCTCGCCGAGTCCGAGCGACAGGAAGTGGGCGCGCAGCTGCTCGGCATCGTAGTGCTCGAGGAGCTCCGATGCGGGCGGCGGCGGGGTCTTGCTCGAGGAGCTCGCCTTCTTGCCCATGTAGAGGACGTGGTAGTTGGCGACGAGCGTCGACTGGCGCATGCCGCAGCCGAGCGCCTCCCACAGCGCCGTCTGGGCGACGCCGTAGAAGTAGATGTTGTCCTGCCCGATGAACTGGTAGGCGTGCGCATCCTCGCTGCACCACCAGTCGTGCCAGTCCGTGCTCGCATAACGTCCCTCGGGCGCCTCGGCGAGTGCGGTGCGGGTGAAGCTGATGGGCGCCCAGAGGCTTTCGGGCCACACCCAGCAGGTGAGACCGGAGCAGCCGCAGGTGTCGGGCACCGGCACGCCCCAGTCGATGTTGCCGGTGATACGGAAGGGGACGAGCGCCTTGCCGGAGCGGAAGCGCACGCCGCCCGCGGAGAGCACCCCGTGCGCCTCGTCGCGTTCGCGCCAGGAGGGGAAGACGACGGTAAAGGAGCTCTTGTTGCCCTCGGGCTCCACCACGGTGTGGGCGGGGAGCTCGGCTTCGACGGCGTCAAACGCCTCGCGGAACTTGTTCTGAATGAAGAGGACGGGCTCGCCGAGCCACTCCTCCATAGTCTTTACCACCACGGGGCGCACCGTGTCGTCCGCTTCCAGCTCTGCGGTGTAGGAGCGCAGGTAGTCAAGGTAGGCGGGCAGGTCGAAGTAGAGGTTGTCGACAGGGCGGAGCTCCGGCGTCTCGCCGGTCAGGGCGGAGACGGGGGTGATGAGCTCCTCCGGCTCAAACTGATGGCCCAGGTCGCACTCGTCGGCGTACGCCTTCTCGGACTTGCAGCCCTGGATGGGGCAGTGACCGAGCACCTGGCGGCCGTTTAGGAACTGTCCCGCCTTGGCGTCGTAAAACTGGAGCGTAGAGCGCTTCTCAAGCACACCGGCATCGCGGAGGCGGGCAATGACCTCGGCCGTCATCTGCTCATGCACGCTCGCCGCGGGCGCAAGGGCGCTGCCGCCAAAGAAGTCGCAGTGCACGTCGTAGCCCTCAAGCGTCGAGGCCTGCTTGTCGTGGTTGGCCTGCACGTAATCGGAGATGGTGCCGCAGCAGGTGCCCTCTTCGGTGAGCTTGCGGTAGCTCTCCATGATGGGGGAGCCAAAGCAGTCGGTGCCCGAGACAAAAAGCACGTTCTTCTCGCCGATGCGATCGCGGAGGAACCGCGCAAAGAAGTCGGCCGGAATGAAGACACCGCCCACGTGGCCGAAGTGCAGGTTCTTATTGCCGTAGGGCATGCCGGCGGTGACGACGGCGCGGTGTGGCCAGACGGGACGCGTGTCTTTGGTGAGGTGAGGGGCCATACGATGAAACTCCTTGGATGCGGAGGGTCGGGATTTCCGGTGGCGGGGGTGCGCGCGAGCAACGCTCGCAGGCGCCAGCCCGCCGTCGCCCCACATTATCGCACAGCTCGCCGCTTGCGCGTGTACACTGGTGGACATGAGAAAAATCGCCGACATACGAACCTTTGAGGACCGCGCTCTTTTGCGATGGATCTCGCGCGCATCCGCCCTCGCCTTCGGTATCGGGGTGCTCGCTACCGCAGGGCTTGCCGCTGTGCTGCGCATCTTCATGCCGTCCGCCCTTGACCCGGCGCTCGCCGGGCTGCTGGGCGTTCGCGCGTTCAGCTCCGCGTTTATGCTGGGATGGCTCATCGCGCTCGCGGCGGCATCTATGGTGGCGCTGCTTGCGCACGAGCTCGTGCACGCCCTGTTCTTCAAGCTCTTTGCCCCGTCTGGGGCCCGCGTGACGTTTGGCGCCAATTGGGGCGCGGGTATGCTCTTTGCCTGCGCGGAGGGCATCGTCTACGCGAGGCGCCGCTATCTTGCGATCGTTATCGCCCCAACGGTCGTCGTCACGGTCCTTGTGCCTATCATCGGCGCTGCCTTTGGAACTCCAGTGCTCGGGTGCGCCGTCGCGGCGATACATCTGTGCGGCTGTGCGGGGGATTGGTATTATGTGCGGACCATCTGCCGCAACCCCGCCATCGCGTACTGCGAGGACACGACATGGGGTGTCCGCCTGTCCGGTGAGGGAGGGGAGGCTCGCGCATGACGCGCCTTTTGCTGCACGCCTGCTGCGCGCCGTGCTCCCTCGAGCCGGTGCGTCTGTTGGTAGAGGAGGGGTTTGAGCCCACCATCTGCTGGGCAAACCCCAATATCCAGCCTGCCGAGGAGCATGAGAGGCGCCTTGTCGAGCTCAGGCGCTGGTGCGCCGCGCAGGGCATTCCGCTCATCGAGGCGCACGAGGACTACGGCAGGTGGGAGAGCTCCGTGGCGCCCATAGGGGCGCGCCGTCGCGAGGCGCGCTGCCGTGCCTGCTACGCGCTGCGGCTTGCCGAGGCGTGCCGCGTGGCTGAGGAAGAGGGCTTCACGCACGTTGCGACGACGCTTGCAGTGTCTCCCTACCAGCTGTTCGAGACGTGCAACGACGTTTTAGTCCGGCTTTGCGATGCCCGGGGCCTGACGCCGGTCATACGCGACTTCCGCCCCTGGTACCCCGAGGCAACGCGTCGCTCGCGCGAACTCGGCATGTACCGACAGAACTATTGCGGCTGCCGCTTCTCGGCCGCCGAGGCGGCCCTCGACCGTGCGCGCCTGCGCGACGAGCGCCGCAGCGGGCATGCGCAGGCAAACGGCAGCCGGGAGGAGACGCGTTGACGGAAAGACACCATGAGCGCGCCGCGCTTGTTGTGATACTCGCCATGACGTTCATGGAGGTCCTCGACGGCACCATCGTCAACGTCGCGCTACCGTCGCTTCAGCGGGAGCTCGGCGTCAGTATGGCCGACATCCAGTGGGTGACGAGCATCTACAGCATCGTCACCTGTGCGATGCTGCTTATCTTCGGGCGGCTGGGCGATATGTTTGGCAAAGTGCGCATATTCCAAGCGGGTGTGGTCCTTTTCACGCTGGGGTCTGCGCTCTGCGCCGCTTCGAGCACCTTTCCGGCGCTCGTCGTCTCCCGCGCCGTTCAGTCCCTCGGCGGCGCCGCGTCGCTTGCCAACAACCAGGGCATCATCACCGAGTCATTCCCCACAAGCCGCGGGCGCGCGCTCGGCCTCGTGGCAACGTTCACCGCGCTCGGCGCCATGTGCGGCCCCACGCTCGGCGGATTCATCGTGTCGGTGCTTCCCTGGGAGTTTATCTTCATCATCAACATTCCCATCGGGGTGCTGTCGTTTCTCATCGGGCTCAAGGTGCTCAAGAACCGTCCGCCTAAGCGGCGTGCCGCCTTCGATCCGGCGGGCACACTTCTGATCGTACCGGCGATACTCTCGCTTTTCTTTGCGATCTCGCTCATGGAGACCGGCGTGACGCCCGTGAACGTGCTTCTGCTCGTGGTCGGGGGCGTGCTACTTGTCGTGTTCGTTGCCGTCGAGGGGCATGTGGCATCACCGCTCGTGACGCTCGGCGTGTTTCGCGATGTGCGCTTTGCCATCGATCTTGTCAATATGGTGATCATCTTCCTCGCCATGAGCGCCTATACGTTCATCTTCCCGTACTACCTGCAGGAGGCGCGCGGCATCGCCATCGGGCTCTCAGGTGTCATCATGGCCTGCTATCCCTTGGTTAATTCCATCTGCGGTCCCATCTCGGGCGCGGTGTCCGATAAAGTGGGCTGCGAGCGGCCGACGCTGATGGGCCAGACCATCTACCTGTGCGGTCTTGTCATCATAGGGAGCGTTGCGGTCGACACCCCGCTGTTTGTGCTCATTCCCTGCATCATGTTCACCTCGTTCGGCAGCTCTATCTTTCAGGCGCCCAACAACTCGCTCATCATGGGTCACGCGCCCGAGGGCGCACTCGGCTTTGTGGGGTCGCTCGGCAACCTCATGCGCTACCTTGGGCAGTCGCTCGGCATCACGGTGGGCTCGGCACTTCTGTACGGTGGCATGTCGCGCTCGATTGGGTATCCGGTGACGAGCTATGTCGAGGGCAGACCGGACGTCTTTATGGATGGCATGCATACGGCGTTTCATGTGCTCGCCGCCCTTGTTTTGGTGAGCGTTGCGCTTGCGCTTGTGCGCGAGTGGCTCAACTGGCGCGACAGGCGCCGTGCGACCGGGCGCGCGTAGCCTGTGGCTTCTCTGTGCCCTAGGCGGCGCTCGTGCTACCCTTTAGCGTTAGCCATCAACCGTTTGCGACAAGGATCGAGCACGCCCATGCGCACCGATGATTTTGATTACGAACTTCCCGATGAACTGATCGCTCAGGCTCCTGCCGAGCCTCGCGATTCCTGCCGATTGCTCGTTCTGCACCGCGGCGAGCCGCTTGTCAAGACCGGTGACGTCGAGGCGCTTCCTTCGGGTGGCAGCATCGAGCACAAGCATTTCTACGACATCATCGACTACATCGAGCCGGGGGATGTGCTCGTTATCAACAAGACGCGCGTCATGCCGGCGCGCCTCATCGGCCGCAAGCCCACCGGCGGCGTTGCCGAGACGCTGCTGCTGCGCCGTCGCGAGGACATCGACGCCATGGGGCATGTGTGGGAGTGCCTGGTCAACCCGGGCAAGCGCCTTAAGCCCGGTGCGGTGATTGAGTATTGCGCCGGCGGGGCACACGCCCCCGAGAGCGCGCCGGTGGTGCTCACCGGCGAGGTCATCGACTTTGTGCCCGAGAGCCGCGGCGGCCGTCTGGTGCGCTTCACGCCGGAGGGGGAGGGCGCAGACGGTGCACCGCGTACGCTCGACGAGGCGATTCATGCGGCGGGTCATGTGCCGCTGCCGCCCTACATCACCGACTACGCGGGCGACCCGGAGAAGTACCAGACCGTCTACGCCATGAAGGAGGAGCACTCCGCCGCAGCGCCCACGGCGGGCCTTCACTTCACGTCCGAGCTCATGCAGCGCATCGAGGACAAGGGCGCCCGCTTTGTGGCGGTCGAGCTCGAGGTGGGTATCGACACGTTCCGTTTGGTGGAGGAGGACGATCCCACCGAGCACGTCATGCACACCGAGCGCTATCACGTGCCTGCCGAGGTGATTGACGCCGTGCACGAGGCCAAGCGCGCGGGCCATCGCGTCATTGCCGTGGGCACGACGGCTGTGCGCTCGCTCGAGAGCGCCT
>CASELS010000091.1 GCA_949288855.1 uncultured Collinsella sp.
CGCGCGGGAGGCCTCACTCCTCCGAGTACAGGTCCTCCACGGGCACGCCCAGCGCCCGGGCGACCCTCACCACGAGCCCGAGCTGCGCCCTGTCGAGCCCGGCGCGCTCCCATTTGGAGAGAACGCAGTCGGATACGCCGGACTCCCGCGCAAGGCGCCGCTGGGACAGCCCTCTCCGCTCCCTCAGATCGCCGATTCTCGACCTCATGGCCGACCACCGTCCCCGCATCCTGTCCGCACGGGCGCGTACACTCGTAGGCACTCATGAAAGGAGGTGACCGCCATGTCCAGAGCAAAATTGAGACTGAGCATCGACGAGCGGAAACTCGAGCGCATCGCACGCGAGGGGATGCAGAGGGCCCTCGAGGGCGACGGCCTCGAGGGCGCATGCCCGTTCTGCGGGGAGCCCGTCACGATGCGCCTCCCCCAGACGACGTGCCCGCACTGCGGGAGGTCGTTCGTCCCCCGGGTCGGGTGACCACCCGCGGAACCATCACGTGCTCGCCCTGCAGCTGCTCCATCAGCCGCAGGGCGGCATCCAAGTGCCCGGAGAGCTCCTCGCATGTCCTTTTGAGCTCATCGATGCCGTCGAGCGCAACCGTGAACTCCACCTTCTCGGTCATCCCCGCTCCTCCCTCCCGTAGAAAAGCCGCTCCGCGATGTCGACCACCGACTCGCGGACGACGCCCTCCGCCGCCTGGGCGCTCATGCGCGCCGCGCCGTCGAAGTCCACGGCCACCTCGATGCGGATGTTCTCCGCAGGGCCGCCGTACGGCGCCCGGGACGCCTCGACCACCTGTCTGACGACCATCTATCCCACGCCCCCTTCTGAAGACTCGTCGCTACCGCGTCGGTCCACCAGCATTCCGTGCGTAAGCACGAGAGAGTAGAAGTAGCCCGCCTGCCTGAGCGGAGACACAGCCGCCGACCCGGCGCCAAAGTCGAGAACTCCGGATTCGCGCTCGTCAAGCATCGCCGCCTCGGTGAGCAGCGCTGCAGCCGACTTCCAAGCTTCACGGATCGCCCTGTCGAGGCGTGGCGGGAGGACAATCTCAACCTCCCTGATGCCGTCGACCGCTCCGCGAACCTCCCAAGCGGCGGAGACAAGACGGTCGACGGCATCACCGAGAGTGCTCTGTCCGGGTGCAATGCTTGCAATCGTCCTTTCGAACTCCGTCGCCATGCTGTCCCCCTTCGGTTTATCCATCGCCGTCACGCCCCCTCGCGCATCGGGGCGAACCCGCAGAGCTCGTCGAGCGTGCAGCCGAGCGCCTCGGCGATGGCGTACGCCTTGTCGGCGCCGGGCGTGTAGTTGGCCCGCTCGTAGTTCCAGATCAGGTCCGGCGTGAGCCCGGCGCGCTCCGCGAGCTCGCTCTGCGACAGGTCGAGCGCGCGGCGGCGCGTGCGGATGTTCGACGCCAGGGTGTCCATGCTGAAAGCCATCACTTCTCCAATCTGAAATGTGCTAGTTCTCTCCTATTCGATTTCAGAGTATAGGCGACTTCTCGCCTATTGCAAGAGAATTCTAAGATATTTCTTGCCTATTCTCAAAAACGCTCATACGATATAGGCGATGAGTTGCCAACTTCGAGGGGAGTGAGATGTGAAGCTCCAGCTAAAAAGGATTAGAAAAGAGAAGAAACTCTCTCAAACACAGCTCGCCAATATGGTTGGCGCTAACCTCAGGACCATCGGAGCTTGGGAGCGCGGCGAGACGATGATGAGCATCGAGCAGCTCTGCCGCTGCTGCGAGATCCTGGGCGCCACGCCCAACGAGATGACCGGGTGGTACATCGAGCACCCCGAGGACGCCCCCGGCACCGCGGCGGGCGCCGACCCCTACGAAGGCGAGCTCGTGGAGTGCTACCGCGCCGCCACCGCCGAGGGAAGGGCGAACATCCTGGGAAACGCTCGCGGGCAGCGCGAGCTCTCTCTAAAGACAGCCGAACGTTCTGTCAATGAGACCGGCATCGAGGAGATGAGCGCGTAATGGGTTTTCTGGACGCCTTCAAGGGCAACGAGTACAAGCGCGAGGCCGAGGAGCTGAAGGCAAAGCTCGAAAATGCGCAATCGAAGCAGGAAGAGTTGCAAGCTAAGCTCACCGATGTGGAATCACTGCTCACGCCTGAGATGAAGGACGCAGCAAGGCTATCGCGTCTCTTAGAGAATCTCAACAGCGAAGTGGCTGCGGCACGCGATGAACAAGAGAAACTCGAACAAGAGAATGCAGCCCTTGCCAAGGAGCGCGACGACCTCAAAGAAGAGGTCAAGAAGGGCTGGGCGAAACTGTCGACATTCGATGACGAGCTTCTCGTCCAGGAATTCGGCCTCTACGAGCCACGCTTCGACTTCGCCAACTCCACCAAGTTCAAAGACGCCCTCAAGAGCTGCAGAGCGCGACAGAAAGAGCTCGTGAAGGAAATAAACGACTCTGCGAAGAATACAAGCTGGACCGTAAACGGCAGCAGAGCGAAGGGCAGGAAGATGGTCGTGGAGACCACTAAACTGCTCATGAGAGCCTACAACGGCGAGTGCGATGAGATTGTCCGCAAAGTGAAGGCGACGAACGTCAACAAGTCCATCGAGCAGGTATACAAGACGGCGGAAACAATCACCAAGCTGGGTTCGACACTGGGGATCAAGGTTCCGCCGTCCTACCAGGATCTCAAGGAGCGCGAGGTGAGACTAGCCTACGAGTTCGCCCTTCAGAAGGAGCAGGAGAAGGAGGCCCTTCGCGAGGCGCGCGAGCAGGAGCGCGAGGCGCGTAAGCTCGCCCAGGAGATCGCCGCAGCCCGAAAGAAGCTCGAGAAGGAGAAGAAGCAGTACCTCGCCGCATACAAGGACATAGCCGCCCGTCTCAAAAACGCGACCGAGGAGGACCGCGCCGACCTTGAGGAGAAGGCCGCAGAGCTCAAAGCGAAACTTGAAGACGTCGATGCCGCCGTGGCGGATGTCGACTACCGAGAGGCGAACCAGAAAGCCGGTTTCGTCTACGTCATATCGAATATCGGATCCTTCGGCGAGGGAGTCTATAAGATAGGCATGACCAGGCGGCTCGATCCCATGGAGAGAATCCGCGAGCTGAGCGACGCATCCGTGCCCTTCAACTTCGACGTTCACGCCATGATCTTCTGCGATGATGCACCGAAGCTCGAGGCGGCCCTTCACCGCGAGTTTGAGGACCGCAAGGTCAACATCGTCAACCAGCGCCGAGAGTTCTTCAAGGTATCGCTCGCGGAGATCGAAGAGGTGGTAAAGGAGAACTACGACAAGACCGTCGAATTCACCGAGGTTCCGGATGCCGAGCAGTTCCGCACGAGCGAGGAACTCCGCAAGCGCGGGATTTTCCACTACGAGCGAGCATAGAACGCGCAAAAGAGTTCCACAGGAATCATTTCCCCCAGAAGACTTCGTCAATGGGCAGAATTGATCAGATAGCTTGCAGAAAGTGTAAGAAAGTTTGCGTAAAGTACAAAAAAAGTTGAGTATTCGCAAACTTATGGGTAAAGTAATGGCAGTGATACGGCCTTGGGTCTTCAAGTGAGTCCTTGGCCTGGAAAAGGGTCGCTGCCTTCGGGTTGGCGGCCCTTTTCCTTATTTGGAGGCAAATATGCCCGATAGCAAGCCGTTCAAGACCATCGAAGAGCAAATCGCGATCCTGGAGTCTAGAGGGCTGATCATCGACAGCCGCGAAACGGCTCGACGGTTCCTCACGAGGAACAACTACTACTCCCTGGTCAACGGTTACAAGGAGTTCTTCCTCGATGCGAACAAGACGAACAGGGACGTTGAGGTGTTTCGGGACGGCACGCGGTTCATCGACCTGATGACGCTCTATAACTTCGACGCGATCCTCAGGTTCTCGATGATGTACTGTCTCACGGTGGCAGAGAAGGCGCTGAAGACCGCGACCGTCCACGCCTTCTGCCAGAAGCACCGTGACCCGGAGGACTATCTGGACCCGGCATCCTACTGCTCGAAGAGAGACTACCGTGGCAAGAACTACACGGGCAACCTGATCAGGCTACTCTCGATACTGCAGGGTATCCATGATGGGCGCGGGGAGCGAAGAGCGTACATCGAGCACTATCGCAAGAAGTACGGATTCGTACCCCTATGGGTGGCCGCAAATGCTCTGACCTTCGGCAACATGTCGCACTTCTACAGCCTTCAGAAGATATCAGTCCAGAACGAGACGTGCCATCTGATATGCCAGTCGATAGGCTCCGAGGTCATCAGCGCAAGGAAGCTCGGGGGTGTCTACTCCACGCTGACCGAATTCAGGAATACATGCGCGCACGGGGGAAGGCTCTTCTGCAAGAGGGCTGGACGACGGGAGGATAAGTCATTCGGCGACATGCTGCTTGATCTCTCCGTTATATCCGCGCCCTTCGAAATGGAGTTCGCCGTTAACAGCGTGAAAAGCGACCTCGACACGCTGGACAAAATCGACGGTCTCCGCTCCCTTGTCGAGAGAGAAATGGGGCTGGACAACCCCGACGTGAGAGAGCTTTTGGAATCGTACGGATTGTCTGAATAGCAAAGCCCTCCCCTCTCATTGCTTGGCGGCGAACGAGGGGAGGGCGTAGAAGGGGCGGTGCCCCCGCGACCACCAAAAAGGCGGTGCCTACATTATGACACGAGCTGCGATCTACGCGCGCTTCTCCTCGCACAAGCAGCATGAGGAGTCCATCGAGACCCAGGTGGAGACCTGCCGGCGCAAGGCGGAGGAGATGGGCGCCAATGTGGTGGCGGTCTACGCGGACCGCGCCATAAGCGGCCGCGGCACGGAGCGGCGCACAGAGTTCGTGCGCGCGGTCGATGCCGCGACCGAGGGCGCCTACGACGTTCTGCTCGTATACAAGCTGGACCGCTTCGCGCGTAACCGCTACGACTCAGCGATCTACCGCTCAAAGCTGCGGAAGGCGGGCGTGGAGCTCGTGAGCGCCACCCAGGCGATACCGGACGGCCCCGAGGGCATCATCCTGGAGAGCATGCTCGAGGGCATCGCCGAGTACTACTCGGCCGACCTGAGCCGCAAGGTGATCGACAACATGACCGAGCGCGCGGAGGACTGCCAGCATCTGGGCGTGGAGGTCTTCGGCTACGGGCTCGGGGAGGACGGCCGCTACGTCGTGGATGAGGCCCAGGCGCCGGCGGTGCGCGACGCCTTCGCACGGATAGCCGCCGGCGAGTCCCGTTCGGCGGTGGCCGACGCCCTCAACGCGGCAGGGTACCGCACCATCCGAGGGCGAAGGTGGCGCGTCGACGGCATCACGCGCATGATCGCGAATGAGAAGTACACCGGCACGTACGTCTGGGGAGATGTGCGGGTTGAGGGCGGGATGCCCGCCATCATCGACGCCGCCACGTTCCGGGCGGCGAACGACCGGCTCAAGAGGACGCCCCGGCGCCGCAGGGGGGCGTGCGCACAGTACCTTCTTTCTGGCCTTATCTTCGACCTCGAGGGCAACCGGCTCGTGCCGGACTGCGGCAGGTC
>CASELS010000092.1 GCA_949288855.1 uncultured Collinsella sp.
ATCTCCTACTGTCTATTTCGTAAAACTCCGCTTACACAGAGCTAACAGTAGGGCAGGGTTCAATATCTGAAAACTCCTTCAGAAAAATGAACAGCGTCTTCACACAATTACGATACTGATGAGATAAGGAGATCGGAGTCTAGGACCTTGAGTTAGCCAGGTAAAGATCGGCGAGCCAATCCGCCGACTCCTGTATATCAAAGCCTGCTGACAAGGCGTCGAGGTAGGCATTCGAGCGATCGGGACGAACCGACCGATACAGCGTCAGCGCCTTTTGTGCCCACGCGTGCGCCCCCTCCGAAAGATCGGCAAACTCAGTCGTCCGACTGATTTGCGCGAGTCGGGGCACGCCCGTGGAAAGCAGGCAGGGCAGACCGGATGCCTGGGCCTCGATGGTGGCGTTTGCGAGGCCCTCCCTGAACGAGGTGAACACGAACACGTCCATGGCGGAGAGGACGGCGGGGACGTCATCGCGCACGCCAAGGAAAAGGACCGCGTCGGAGAGACCGAGGTCGCAAACGCGCTGACGAATCTCGTCTTCGGCTTCACCGCGACCCACCAGCAAAAGGCGTGCGCCGGGGAGCTCGTCGAGCACCTTGCGAAAGACGTCGAGAAGGAACGAGTGGTTCTTTATGGGCGTAAGCCTGCCCACGTGGCCAAAGATGGGCGCGTCGTCGTCGATGCCGAGCTCTGATCTGATGCGCCTGCGCTCGTTTGGGTCAAATCGAATCGCCTGGGCGTCGATGCCGTTTTTGAGCACGTGGAAGTGGCCGCCCTCTACGATGCTTCGGCCAAAGCGGTCAATTCCGGCGAGCTCCGAGCATCCGAGATAATAGTCCGCCTTGCCACGGACGCGGTTGCTGACGATGCGATAGACGGCTTCGGTTGGGCTGAGGGGGTAGTTCTGCGCGTGGCTGTGCGCAATGGTGAACGCGCCGTTCTGTTGCTTGGCGCACTGCAGGTAGATGGCAGCGGGAAAGCCGATGTGCCCATGAACGATCGGATGGGCGTTCCTGCGGAAGAACTTGCGGCAGGCACTCCGGTATGTCAGGTAGTTGGCGAGCGCAAAGCGCGGAATGCGGTAGAGGCGGCCCCCAAGCTCCTCGATTTCCGCGTCGTAGTCGCAGGTGCGCTCCTCATTTACCAAAAAGTCAAACTGTATGGCGTTTCGGTCGATGTGGCGGTAGAGGTTCATGACAAGGGTCTCGGCGCCGCCGCGATCCATGGCTCCGATGACGTGCAGGACCCTGATTGGACTAGGTGCGCTCACTTTCCACCGTCCTTCTCTGTCCGTTCGGCCCGGAGCTGCCGCCGCGCATCTCTGCGCAGGGAGATTCCGAGGTACATCACACCGATGGCGCATGCTCCGGCTCCGGCAAAGCTCACGCCGTTCATGCCCCACAGGTTAACGCAGAGAAAGCTCAGCGGGATGACGGCGACAAAGGCGATGACGTTTCCGAAGAAGTTGGCCCAGAAGTCGCGAACGGTGATTAGGAGATCGCCAAAGAACCAGAGGAACGCCGTGAGCGTCGTGGAGATGAGCACCGGCTGGAGGAGGTATACGTGCGGACGAATGGACTCGCCAAAGACGAGAACGAGAAGCGGCTCTCCGACAATGGCCACGCCGACGCAGCACACGAAAGCGACGGCAACGATCGAGAGGGTGGTTCTGGCGAGCAGGTGGTTGAACTCGGACATGCGGCCGCCAAAGAAGCGTTGGGGAAAGATGTCCAGCAGGGGCCCGTAGAGATATTGGGCACCCATCTGGACCACGAGAGCGGGGGCGGCGATGGAGGAATAGATGCCGAGTGCCGCATCGCCGGATACGGAGAGCAGGTACTGCTTGGGGATCGTGAAGATTGCGCTGGCCGCGACCGATGCCATGACGGCAGGAAGGGAGACCTTGAGCAGATGGAGGGCCTTCTTGTGACCGATGGAAATCCCAAGCGGCTCAAACTGCCTCGCGCGTGGGCAGTCGTAGAACGCCAGCACGGCCGTGACGAGCAGGGTCATCACGATGATGGCAAGGTTGAGGTCCTGGGTGAGGGAGAAGGTGACGACAAAGCCAGAGATGGAAAGTGCCCCCTGGAGGATGAAGGACTTTCCGATGTAGTCCATGCGGCGATGTTGCTGGTCAGTGCCGTGGAGGACGTCAATGACCAGCCCGACCCCTTTGTAGACGTAGTAGAGGACGATGGTGACGATCGAGTACAGGGGGCAGGTGAAGAACGAGTACACGAGGCAGGCGGCAAAGGCCAGGCCGAGCGTTATGCATCGGAATGCAAGATACTCGGCGAGCGAGTTTTCGTGCCGAATATCAGAGATCTGATAGGTCCCCATCTTGTAGTTGGCAAACGTCCCAAAGGTTCCCACGACGGAGGTGGCAAGCGAGAGCAGTCCCGCTGCGTCAAACCCCGAGGAGAGACGGACGATGAGGACGGTTATCAGCCACTGGCAGACAAGGTAGAAGAGGGAGCCCGTGGAGTTCCAGAGCATGTTCTTCTTGAGGGACAGGGGCTCGGCGGCTTGGGATTCAGGCATGGACTACTCCGCGTCGTCAATGAGATAGGCCTCTGGGATGTGAACCTCTCGCTTGTCTGGGGGAGGTGCAACCTTCCAGTTACCATAGCATTGGGTCAGGTACTCGTCTGGCTTTGCGGGCCCCGGAAACGTTTTGCTCTCAAAGAGCGTCGGGATCGTGGGGAACAGCAGCGAGCCGTCAATGCGACCATAATCCTCGATGACGTCCACCCAGAGGTTGGCTTCTCCCGAGCCCCGTATCGAGCGGGCGGTCTTATCGAGCTTGGCGGCGAGCTTGTAGGGATCGAGATGTCGCACGAAGGGCTTGACGAGCTTCTTTGCCAGAATCACAAACCTGCTGCTGCCCGTGTTGGTATCAGCGATGACAAAACTTCGGAGCAGCGCGCACCGCCGGTAGCTGCGCAGGGTCGCTTGGATGGTCTTCTCGCTTACGCCGCCGGCGGGTTCGAGCGGGAAGACATCGATCCAGAGGCCGCAGGGGCGCTCCCTACCCACGAAGGTCTCGTACACTTGGGTCCGCGTGTCCACGATCTTGAAGAACTGGTAGATCGAGCTGCGGTCACGGTATGAGACGAGTCGATAGGGATCGTTGAACGGCTGCCCTTTGGCACAGAGCTCGTACAGGCGCTCGTAGTCGGCGCGGGGCATGTAGACGTCGATGTCATCATCCCAGGGGATGAAGCCCTTGTGGCGTCTGGCGCCGAGCGCGGTCCCGTAGCAGAGGGTGTAGACGAGGTCGTTCTCGGTGCAGACGCGATCGAACTCGACCAGAATGCCAAGCTCGATCGCCTTCATTTCGTCGGAGCTGAGCCGCTTCATTGAGGACGGGATCCTTTCGTGTTCGTCTCGTTTTTCATTTAGCATAGTGGAAACGCCAGATGGGGCGAGGCGTGCGGGGGACTCCCTCAAATCAATAGAGCGTCGTGCCTCACGAGCCAAACCGGTCCTGCGTGGTAAGCTCGGGTGGTCGCACGGCGGAGAAGGAACTTGTCAGATGGGTGGGGCGCGCGTGGATTCCCAGATTGCATTGAGGAAACTGCAGGAGACCGAGCTCGAAATCCTGCTCGTGATCGCCGACTTCTGTGAGGAGCATGACATAACGTGGTTCTTGGAGGGCGGAACTGCCTTGGGTGCCGCTCGCCACGAGGGCTTCATCCCCTGGGACGACGACGTCGACATTGCGATGCTGCGCGAGGACTACGACCGCTTCTGCTCGCTCGCCGCAACCGATCTGCCTGCCGGTTACTCTCTGCACACTGCCCGCAACACGCCCGGCTGCGCGTCGCTGTTCGCCAAAGTCTACAAGGACGGCACGCGCTTCGAGAACCGCGAGACGCGCGAGGCGGGCCACCACCAGGGAATCTTTGTCGACATCTTTCCCTATGATCGGCTGCCGAATGACCCGGTGCGACGGCGTCGGGAGATCTCACGCGCCTCGTTGGCGCAGAGGCTCTCATACCTCTATCACGCCCGAAGCGTGAGCGTTCCGCACAGCGGCGTCCTCGGGTCCCTCGAGCGTCTTGTCTGCCGCGCTGCGCACGTCGTGCTTCGCGTGACGGTTCGCAACCCCGCCGTCTTCCAGGATCGCTACGACGCCGTCGTGGCGGGGGAGGGGGACGACCTCTCGGAGGAGTGTCTGACGCTCGTCTGGCCCAACATGAGGCCCATTGGGACAGACCGCATCCTTCCGACCTCGGTTGCCACGTTTGAGGGTCACGCGCTACCCGTCCCTCATGACCTTGAGTTCTATCTCGAGAACATGTACGGGGACTGGCGGCAGATTCCCGCTCCGGAGGATCGGCACACCCATCTTCCCCTGCTCATCGACTTTGGTGACGGCATCGTCTGGAGGAACGAGGGCTGATGGGGAGAGGGCTCTACGCGCTCTTCTCGGCGCAGTACCCGCCGCATCTGGGCGGCATCGAGAACTTCACGCAGGGTCTTGCCCGCGCGCTCGTGGCTCGGGGAGACCAGGTGCTCGTTGTCACCAACGACACCGAGGGACTGGGCGCGAGGCGCTCGGACGAGGGGGGCGTGGAGGTCCTTCGTCTCCCGTGTCGCCCGCTCGTCTCAGGGCGCCTGCCGCTTCCTCGTCACGGTGCGGTCTACGAGGGCCTTGTTCGCGGGCTGGACGAGATGCCGCTCGATGGCGTGCTCGTCAACGCTCGCTTCTACCCCCACTCGTTGCTGGGTATGCGTGTTGCGCGCCAGCACGACCTCAGGCCCGTGGTGCTGGATCACGGCTCGGCCTATCTCTCGTTCTCCAATCCCGTGCTCGATCCCGTCGTGCGCCTCTATGAGCGAACGATGACCGCGCGGGGAAGGCGCTACGACCCGGCGTACTACGGCATCTCCCAGAAGAGCGCGGAGTGGCTGGGGACCTTTGGCATACGGGCGGAGGGCGTCATCCCCAACGCGATCGACGCCGCCGCGTACCGCGCCGCCGCCAGCGGGCGCGACTTCAGGGGGGAGCTGGGCGCCGCCGTCGACGGGCTCCTGGTTGCGTTTGTCGGCCGGCTCATCCCCGAGAAGGGCG
Source organism: uncultured Collinsella sp. (assembly GCA_949288855.1). GTDB lineage: Bacteria > Actinomycetota > Coriobacteriia > Coriobacteriales > Coriobacteriaceae > Coprousia. Next base: position 5,078 of record CASELS010000092.1, read on the forward strand.
TCTCCGCGCTGATCGAGGCCTCGCGCGACGAGCGCCTCCGTGAGGCGGGCGTGACGTTCGTGCTCGCCGGCGATGGCCCGCTCGCCGGTGACGTTCGAGCCGCCGAGGGGTCCTGCCTGCGCTGGGTCGGTCGCCTCGGCCGCGAGGACACGGCGGCGCTCCTCTCGCAGGCGGACCTCATGTGCCTGCCCACGCGCTCCGAGGGCTTCTCGACCACGCTCCTCGAAGCCTCGGCGTGCGGCTGCCCGTCGCTCGTGACGGACGTGGGCGGCGCCCGCGAGCTCATCCCCGACGAGCGCTACGGCCACATCATGCCGGACGCAACGGCGGNNNNCGGCGTGCGGCTGCCCGTCGCTCGTGACGGACGTGGGCGGCGCCCGCGAGCTCATCCCCGACGAGCGCTACGGCCACATCATGCCGGACGCAACGGCGGGGACGGTCGTGCGTGAGGTGCTCGCGCTCTGTGGGCGTCGCGAGGAGCTGCGCTCGATGGGCCAGCGGTGCTGCGAGCTGGTACGGGAGCGCTTCTCCTGGGACGCGACGGCAGGGGCCGTCGAGCGAGCGTGTGGGGATTAGATCGACGAAATCTTGTAGAGGCGCATGTCTCCCTCCGCGAGAAGACAAGTGAAGCCAGGCGTCTCATCGTCGATCAAAAGACCTTTCCAGTCGTTGCCCAGATAGGTTCCGAGTGATGTGTCTGCTTGGCTGGCCCGTACATCGAGATTGCCCGGATTGAGCAGCAGCACATACTGAGCTCCAGTTTCTTTAACAGCTCGTGCAACGGCAGTGTCCGTGGAGACTTCTGCCAGCTCCGTTCGAATAAGGCGACTTGTGGTGGTCTCGTCGCCCGGATTGTCCGACTTGTAATATACGTTCAGCTCATCTGCGGCATATGCGAATACGCTTCCGTCGAAGGGTAAATTAATAACAAGTGATCCTTCGGGAATGAGCTCCTTGACCTTGCTGACAAAGAATCTCTCGTCGGCTGTATAGAGCTGCTCGTCGCTAAAACTATAGACACCACCAGCTTGATACTTGGCAAAAGTGAATGCGTTCCCGGGATCGCCATCGAGTGGGGATAGCTTCTCTGCATAGTAATTGGCCAGGGAGAATGGTATCGCCAGCAGAATGATGCAGGCTGTGCTTACAACGGGGAGGAGTGTTGTGGGGAGGGGGTGGAGTCGCTGCACGATACGGGTGGCGAAGCGCCCGACCAAATCCAGCCCACTTGCTGAGAGTGGGATGGATGCGATGGCGAGTATGGCGGCAATTCGCTCCGGATCGTTGTACCAAAAGCCGGTGATTGACCTGCGAGCAACAAAATCTAGGGAAAGACCCAGCACGAAGATGGCGGAGACCGTGAGGTATGAGACGGCAATCCATCTCATGGAGCGCTCTCGAGCGCAGCGACCAAAACCAATGGCCACCAGCACTGCGAGCACATATTGAGGTAGTTGAATGAGATAGCCTCCGTTGATGACGCTCGCAATGAGAGAGAGCGGATCTATCCGGACCTTCCAGACAAAGTTAACTACCGAGAAGAACATCGGTAGTTGCTGCGCAGAAATCCATATAAATATTAGTATAACTAACGTAATTAATTGCAAGCTCAGGGTTCTGAGCCTTTCGCTTGCTTTGTGATAAAGGTCGCTGCTTGTTGTCCAAGATGGAATTAATTTAAGAATTAGATATGGAGCGAGAAGAACCACGCAGGTGAATATAGCGTTGGGATGCGTCGCCGCCATCCCGGAAGAGGCAAAGACAAAGGCCACGAGTGCCCTTGGATGTACTCGACGAGGGTTATTGAAGGAAAATGATGCAAGGAAGAGCGTGCAAACCGATGGAATGAGACAAAAGGCAGCCACATTGGGAAAGGGGCCATGTACGGTGAGCATTCTGAGCGGGAATGCCGCAGAAGCTAGGCAGACGAAGGCTCCGGCGACGGAGACGCTGGGCCTTTTGGGAAAGAGCGAGTCGAGAAAAACAAGCGTTCCCAGCGGAAAAACAACGGCGGTAAACACCAGATTCGTAGCGTTTTCGGCAATGGGGGCAGAAGTTCCCACAATCGAGCAGCTTAGAGCAGCGATGATGTGCCATGCGTTCGGATAGAAAGATGCATCTTCCCAAGGTATCTGCTCCGATGGAAGAGATGCTGGATATTGGCTGGTAGAGAGTATCGAATAGTTCCCTCCGTCAACCATGCTCGCAATCATGCCAAGGTGCGTGGCGTTGTCGTCATACTGGACAAACGAGTCGAGTCCTTGCATTGCTTGAACGAAAACGAGACGCATCGTTATGAGGCCGACCGTCGCGTAAAGGAGGATCCTTAGAAGGTCGCTCTTCGTGAGACGTTTTTGCGGCTGGGCTTCTCGTTTGAAGATGCGCGACAGCACCAGTCCAAGTCCCAGGGCAAAGAGCCACGAGAATGTCAGAACGGCGATCGATCCTAGGATATGGGTGCTCCCCAATACAGTCCCGCAGGCCACATATAGAGCAAGTGAGACGGGCGGTGTGCAGCAGATCAAAACAAGGGGACGAAGTTTGAGCGTACGAAGGACGAGCAATCCTGGCACTGCCAGAAGGAGAAGTCCGACAAAGAGCGCGAGACAGAGCTGGGGTGCCATGGGGTCCTTTCAATTGCGGGCAAGTCCGATGATACAGTGAAATGCCTATATCATCGCACTGCGGATATAGACGCTGTGTGGAGAAGACTGGTTCGCAAAAAAACGCGACGAGCCGGTTAGGTTCGTGTCAGAGAGACGAGGCTGATATGATGCTATGACATGTACGAACAAAGAGGCAGGAGAGCTCACGTGGCTGGCACAACGGAAAAACGTGTAATCTGGTTTGATATTCTTAATGTTGTTGCCTGCTTTGGCGTTGTCGCGATGCACTTCAATGGACTTGTCCATGCCTACTCCCCAACGTTGAGTTGGGTGCAGGCGCTCATGGTTGACTGTCTCTTTTACTGGGCGGTCCCGATCTTCTTCATGCTCTCCGGTGCTACCCTCATGGACTACCGCGATCGCTATGACACAAAGACATTCCTTCTCAAGCGCATGAAGCGGACGCTCATCCCCTTTCTCGCTTGGAGCCTTATCGCGCTTGTCTGGAAAGTTTCGTTCGGTCTTTTGGAGCCGCCCCAAGGTCCACGTTCGCTTATTGATTTTGTTTTCAATACCAAGATTATTGACATCTACTGGTTTTTCATTCCGCTCTTCATGGTATATCTCTCGCTTCCCGTGCTCTCGCTTCTTCGGGGAGAGCGGCGTGTTATTTGCTATTTGATAGGGATTGCCGCCGTCTTTAACGTCGTCCTTCCATTCTTCTGTAGCATGGTGGGAATTCCGTGGAACTCCCAGGCAAGTATTCCCGTCTTGAGTGGTTATCTCATCTATGTGTTGCTCGGGTATTACTTGCGCGATGAGCCGCTCACGCGAAGGGCGAGATGCGTCATCTATGCGTTGGGCATCTGCGGCGTCCTTATGCGCTTCGGGCATACGGTTCTGGCGTCCTTTGGGAGCGGGGAGCTTGTGAACCTTACGTGGGGCTATACGAGTCTGCCCTGTTTTCTCGAGTCCGTCGCCGTCTTTGTGTTTGTGCGCCAGATCGATTGGGGGCGAGTCTTTAGGACTGACGCCGCGAAGCGCCGACTGAAGGCTGTCGCAGGCTGTAGCTTTGGCGTCTATTTGATTCACATGATTGTCTTCCAGTTTGGCCTTTGGCTCACGGGGCTCAATGGGGGTGACTGGGAGTGGAGAATCTTTGGCCCGTTCGTAGCCTATGGTCTATGCCTCGTGTTGGTATGGTCATTACAGCATGTGCCAGGAATCCGAAGACTGATTCCCTAGGTGGTGGACAACGATGGATAGGCCAAAGGTTTTAGGCTGCGGTCTGTAGCCGAATTTCATGTCACGTTCTCGTAACTGCCGCTCCAGCTCAGTTTGAGGTGGATGCCTTCGACATACACGTAGGGGTACGCTCGCTCGAATGGGCGGTTGCGTACTCCCTATAGTCTCGAAGACTTTCTCGTTGATGGTAGCAATGGGCTTCAACGACGACGGCTGCCGCGAGATCATCGGCGCCGCTCGGGGGTTCACGGAGTCCTCCGAGTGCTGACGGGAGCCCCTCTCGTGGCTGAAGTCGAAGGACTTCTGCGGGGTGCATGTTCACGGGCGACAGGGCTGCTGGCATGATTGGCCCCATCACTGAGGTCTTCTCTGACGTTACTTTGCAGCGCCGTGCTGCGCACTTCTATTGCAACGCTTTGACAAGGGTCCTAAAGTCAAAGCGGCTTGGGGCTGCGGTCGTGCTCAAGGCCATGCTCGACTTGGGGGCAGGGGGGCTGCCGAGGTCAAGGCTCTCGAGGTGTTCCCTGAGCTTGAGGAATCCAGGCTGAGAAGTCGCCGAGGTCGTCGGGGACGGCTATGCCGAGACCCTAACCTTGCGCGGGATCCCCGTACGAACGCTGGCGATGCATACGCATCAACAACGCTGCCGAGAGCGAGTGGGGCTCTTTCCGTCGCAGGCACGTTACTTTGCTGGACGGTTGGCCTCGCCAGAGAGCGGGCCTAGGGGCTGTCGGAAAGTGCGCAAGAATCTTGACCGGGCATATGGGTACTTTCAGGCTGGCGCGTTGCTGCTGAACACGCTCACGCTGTGAGACTTCTGCTCTGTGGAGGATTGGCTCGAGGTGGCCTCAGACCCTGAGTTTATTTTCGACGACCAGGATGTCCTGAATGCTCGTTGCCAGGGAAGACGCACTATCTGTCGTACGAGTGGAATGCCATGATTGTTTGAGGCGTAAGGATTGCGTGTCTTTTCTCCATAGCTTCCGTCGAAGATTGCGAGGCTTATCTCTATTCGAGAAAGAATCCCAAGATCATTCATTACGCTGGTGTAGACAAGCCTTGGTAAGACGTCCGTTGTGACGAGCTGGTCTGCTATTGGTCATATATCCAAGGGGCATCCTTCTATGAGAAGCTCCTCGGTATGCTTGTGGTAGGCAGAATGGGAACGCAAAGCGACGCTCATCTGTAGGCGGTCCGGAGCGTCTCGTTTCTGCCAGAAGTTTTATCAGGCGAGTTGTTGACCCTCACGAGGGCTACTTTCTAGGTAAATTGCGCTCTATAAGCCTTTACCACCTCATTAACCGGACCGTCCATGCGCTGGACGCCCTTCTCGATCCAGATGGCGCGCTGGCAGATGCGCTCCACCTGGTCCATGGAGTGCGAGACAAACAGCACCGTGACGTCGCCGGACTCGATGAAGTGCTGGATGCGCTTCTCGCACTTCTCCTGGAAGAAGACGTCGCCGACCGAGAGCGTCTCGTCGACGATGAGGACATCGGGCTCGGTCACCGTGGCGATGGCGAAGGCGATGCGCGCGACCATGCCCGACGAGTAGTTCTTGAGGGGCATGTCCATGAAGTTCTGGAGCTCGGCGAAGTCGATGATCTCCTGGAGGTGCTCGTCGATGAAGGCGCGGGTGTAGCCGAGAAGCGCGCCGTTGAGGTAGATGTTCTCGCGCGCCGTGAGCTCCGGGTCAAAGCCGGCACCGAGCTCGATGAGCGGTGCGATGTTGCCGTGCACGGAGACACTTCCCTTTGAGGGCTCGAGCACGCCGGCGATGCACTTGAGCATCGTGGACTTGCCCGAGCCGTTGGTGCCGACAAGGCCCACGACCTCGCCGCGGCGCACCTTGAAGCTCACGTGGTCGAGCGCGTGGAACTCCTTGAAGAACAGCTCGTGCCTCATGAGCTTGATGAAGTACTCCTTGAGGTTGTTGAGCTGCTCGCTCGCGATGTTGAAGATCATCGTGACGT
>CASELS010000093.1 GCA_949288855.1 uncultured Collinsella sp.
TTATCGGTCGGCGCCTCATAGCGTTGCCCATCATGGTCCTCGGTGTTACGTTCCTGGTCTTCTTCCTCATGTCGTTCTCGCCGATCGATCCGGCGTATTCGGCATTGGGAGAGGGTGCGTCTCAGCAGGCGCTGGACGCCTATCGCGAGAGCCACGGCCTTAACGACCCGTGGCCCGTGCAGTACGTCAACTACATGGTCAACCTTCTCCAGGGTGACCTTGGCACCTACGGCGCCAATAACGCGTCGGTAGGCGAGCGCATCGCCTCGGCCCTGCCGGTAACGCTCCAGCTCACGTTCTATGGACTCATCATCGCGGCGGTGCTCGCGTTCACGCTTGGCGTGATCGCGGCTCTGTATCGTGATAAGTGGCCCGACCAGATCATTCGCGTTTTCTCGATTCTGTGCATCGCGACCCCCTCGTTCTGGCTCGCCGTGCTCATGATCTTGCTCTTCATGGCAAACCTCCACCTGCTGCCCGCCTCGGGTCCGCTGCCCAGTCCTTTCGAGGACTTTGGCGGATACTGCCTGCGCATGCTCATGCCGAGCGTCGCGCTCGGCGTGCCCGTTGCCGGCCAGCTTACCCGCGTGGTCCGTACCTCCATGGTCGAGGAGCTCGATAAGGACTACGTTCGCACCGCAACTGGCTCTGGCATCCCCAAGGCCGTTGTCGTGGCGCGCAACGTCCTGCGCAATGCTCTTATCACGCCGGTTACCACGCTTGGCCTCAAGATCGGTTACCTCATGGGTGGCGCTGTGGTCATCGAGGTCATCTTCAACCTGCCGGGCATGGGCATGACCATTCTGACGGGCATCCAGCAAAACTATCCCACCCTCGTTCAGGGCGTTGTCACGGTCGTGGCGCTCTCGTTCATCCTGATCAACATCGTGGTGGATATCCTCTATGTCCTTATCAACCCCAGGATCAGGACGGTGTAGGCCTATGTCACGTAAAGATACCGCCCAGAAAATGGAGAAGGTCTCCGGCAAGAAGGTCAGCCTCGGCGGTTTCAAGAAGATGTCGCTCGGGTCGAAGATCTCCCTCGTGGTGCTGGTGGCCGTCGTTGCCATGGCAGTTCTCGCGCCCGTGATCGCGCCGCACGACCCGCTTCAGATCTACGGCGCGCGTCAGGCGCCGAGCGCGGAGTTTCTGTTCGGCACCGACGAGAAGGGCCGCGACATCCTTTCGCGCGTCATGTATGGCGCTCAGTACTCGCTGATTATTGGTTTTGCTGCCACCGGTATGGCGCTTGTCATCGGTTCGATCATCGGATCGCTCGCTGCGGTTTCGCGCAAGTGGGTCTCCGAGGTAATCATGCGCATCATGGACATCATCATGAGCTTCCCGGGCATCGCGCTCGCGGCCGTGTTCGTGTCCATCTTGGGAAACAACTTGCCGTCGATCATCTTCTCGATTGGCTTCCTCTATATCCCGCAGATCGCGCGTATCGTTCGCGCCAACGTGGTCTCTGAGTACGGAGAGGACTACGTGCGCGCCGTACAGGTCGCCGGCGCCCGCGCCCCTTGGATTCTCATCAAGCACGTGCTGCGCAACTGCATCGCGCCCATTATGGTCTTCACGGTGACGCTCGTCGCAGACGCCATCGTCTTCGAGGCTTCTCTGTCGTTCATTTCCGCGGGCATTCAGGAGCCCACGCCAACCTGGGGCAACATCCTCTCCGATGCCCGAAACGGCGTGCTCGCCGGTCGTTGGTGGCAGGCGCTCTTCCCGGGCCTTGCAATCATGATCACGACGCTGTGCCTGAACATCCTGTCCGAGGGCCTCACCGACGCCATGGCTGCTGCCCCCTCAGCGGCAACTGTCGATCCGACGGCATCCTCCAAGCGCCGCGACGCCGACCTCCTCATCGCCGACCCTGTCCGCGCTTACAAGGAGCAGGCTGAGTCTCTGAACGCCCGTCTCTCCGCTCTTCGCGAGGTAGAGCTCAAGCGCACAGACCGACATGTTCCCGACGAATCGGTGCCGCCGATCCTTTCGGTCCGCGACTTCTCGATCCAGTTCGACCACCACGGCGATACGCGCGTAGTCGACCATGTGAGCTTCGACGTCCGTCCTGGGCAGACGATGGGCCTTGTGGGCGAATCCGGCTGCGGTAAGTCCATCACCACCCTTGCCATCATGGGTCTCACCGATGACGATGAGCATCTCTCCGGTGAGGTCATCTGGGAGGGCAAGGACATGCTCAAGATGAGCGCCTCCGAGCGCGAGGCGCTGCGCGGTCGCGAGATCGCAATGGTCTACCAGGACGCTCTGTCCTCGCTCAACCCCTCGATGCTCATCTCCGCCCAGATGAAGCAGCTCACCAGCCGCGGCGGTACTCGCTCTGCCGAGGACCTGCTCGAGCTCGTGGGCCTCGACCCCAAGCGCACGCTCGAGAGTTATCCGCACGAGCTGTCCGGCGGCCAGCGCCAGCGCGTCCTCATCGCCATGGCGCTCACGCGCGACCCGAAGCTCGTCATTTGCGACGAGCCGACCACGGCGCTCGACGTGACCGTTCAGAAGCAGGTCATCAAGCTCTTGAACGACCTCCAGGCAAAGCTCGGCTTCGCAATGATCTTCGTGTCCCATGACCTGGCGCTCGTGGCGGAGGTCGCCCACAACATCACGGTTATGTATGCGGGTCAGGTCATCGAGCAGGCTCCCACCAAGGAGCTCCTCACCAACCCGATCCACGAGTACACGCGCGGCCTTCTGGGCTCGGTTCTCTCCATCGAGAGCGGCGCGGGGCGTCTCCATCAGGTCCCCGGCTCTGTTCCGAGCCCTCGAGACTTCCCCGTGGGCGATCGATTCGCGCCGCGCTCGAGCCATCCTACGGTCGGTCTCGACGTCCGTCCCGAGCTCAAGCGCATCCCGGGTACGGAGCATGTGTACGCAGAGCTGCCTGATGAGGTGCTCAAGGCAAATGGCCTGACTCCCCATGCGGAGGTGATGTAGATGAGCGAGCAGACGAAAAGCGCCGAGCCCATCATCTTCCTTGACGATGTCCATGTGACCTTCACCACGCGTACGGGATCGATCTTCCATCCCAACAAGGTGCATGCCGTTCAGGGCGTGACGCTCAAGCTCATGCCGGGCAAAACCATCGGCATCGTGGGCGAGTCCGGATGCGGCAAGTCCACTACGGCCAACGTCATGATCGGTCTCCAGGCCCCCACTTCCGGCAAAGTGTTCTTCAAGGGCGTCGATGTGACCAAGCGCACCGCTGAGGAGCGTCGCCAGATCGGTCGCGTGGTGTCGGTCGTGTTCCAAAACCCCTCGACGGCTCTCAATCCCCGTATGATCGTGCATGACCAGCTCATCGATCCTTTGCGCGTGCACAAGGTGGGAACTCCTGAGGAGCAGGAGGAGCGCGTGAGCGAACTCCTAGAGCTCACGGGACTTCCGCCCTCGGCCGCGCAGGTGCTTCCCGGCCAGCTTTCGGGCGGTCAGCGCCAGCGCGTCGCTATCGCGCGCGCCCTGTCGCTTCAGCCTGACGCCATCATCGCCGACGAGCCCACCTCAGCGCTCGACGTGTCGGTGCGTGCGCAGATTCTGAATCTGCTTACCGACCTCAAGCGAGAGCTCGGGCTTGCCATGGTCTTCATCAGCCATGACATCCAGACCGTTCGCTATGTCTCCGACGAGATTTGCGTTATGAACGGCGGCAAGATCGTCGAGCATGGTGAGGCTAAGCAAGTCTTCAACGAGCCGCGCGACCCGTATACGCGCATGCTGCTCGGGGCTGCGCCCTCGCTGCTCCATCCCAAGTTGGGAGCGAGTGCGTAAGGCATCGTGTTCAAGGGCGCGTTCTTTCGGGGCGCGCCCTCTTTGAGAGGGTTCATGAAACCTTCCCATGCGGCTCTGCCGCCGTGTGCGGCGCGCTACCATGGGAAGCCGGTGTGGCGCGGTCACGCCACACCTACCGTCAACGGGCGCAGGCAGTCTAGCCCCGCGCCAAACTATGAAGGAGCAACTGTGGACAACAAGAGATTCAGCGGCGTCATTCCTCCCGTGGTGGTGCCGCTTACCCAGGACCGCAAGCTTGATGTGCCCTCGTTCGAGCGCAACATCAACCGCATGATCGAGGCGGGCGTCGACGGTCTGTTCATCCTGGGCTCTTCTTCCGAGGTCGTGTTCTCGACCGATGAGCGCCGTACCGAGATCATCGAGAACATGGTGCGCATCGTCGACCATCGCGTGCCGGTTCTCGCGGGCATCATCGATACCGAGACCGAGCGTATGATCGAGCACGGCAAGCGTGCCGAGCAGATGGGTGTCGACGCGCTCGTGGCCACCTGCCCGTTCTACGCGCTCCAGGGCATCAACGAGATCGAGTGGAGCTTCCGCTGCCTGCATGACGCGCTCGATCTGCCCATCTTTGCCTACGACATCCCGGTGTGCGTGCACAACAAGCTCGATGTGGACATGCTCATCCGTCTCGGCGTCGACGGCGTGCTCGCCGGCGTGAAGGACTCCTCGGGCGACGACGTGTCGTTCCGCCGTCTCATCCTCAAGAATCGCGACGCGGGCCATCCGCTGCAGCTTCTCACCGGCCACGAAGTCGTGGTCGACGGAGCGTACCTCGGCGGTGCCGACGGTTCGGTGCCGGGTCTCGCCAACGTCGAGCCCTACGGCTACGTCCGTCAGTGGAAGGCCGCGCAGGCCGGCGACTGGGAGGCCGTCCGCGATGAACAGGACCGCCTCGCCCGCATTATGGAGATCACCTCGGTAACCTCCGGCGTTCAGGGCTTCGGCGCCGGCGTTGGTGCTTTCAAGACGGCCCTTCAGCTCATGGGCGTGTTTGAGACCAACCAGATGCCGCGCCCCGTTCACTCGCTCAAGGGCGAGAACGTCGAGGCAATCCGTCGCGTCCTTGTGGACAACGGCCTTCTGTAAAGCATGAGAGGGGCGGGCGCACGAGCCCGCCCCTGCTGTTTTGCGGCTCGGTGGCGTTTGGTGCCGGCGCCGCTCAGCTGGGCGATAGGGGAGACTATGGAGAACACCGACCGTTTCGTTTGCGCCGTCGATATCGGCGGTACCAAGATCGCCTGCGCCATCATGGCGTTTCCCGCAACGGGGGAACGCCCGCGCCCGGTCTATGAGGCAGAGGTTGCCACCGGCGCCTCAGAGGGCGGCGAGGCGGTTTACGCGCGCGTCGAGAATGCGGTGCGCGCGGCGCTTGCCTCCTTTGACGGAGGAGAGGTGCTCGGCGTGGGCGTAGGGTCTGCCGGCGTGGTCGACCCAAAGACCGGCTGCATTGCCTATGCGAACGAGATTATGCCCGGCTGGGGCGGTATCGCGCTCGGCCCGCGCCTGGCGGAGGCGCTCGGTCTTCCCGTTGCGGTGACGGGAGACGTTCACGCCCACGCGCTCGGTGAGGCGCGCTGGGGCGTCGGCAGGGAGTACGACTCGGTGCTCTGCCTGGGTATCGGCACGGGCAT
>CASELS010000094.1 GCA_949288855.1 uncultured Collinsella sp.
ATGCCGCGAGCGCCCTCATCCGCGCGGCCGTGGGTTATCACAGCGCTTTCCGCCTGCCCGATGAGCTTGACATACGCACACGCGCCGTCTGCGACGTCGTGCGCGACGCAGACAAGATAGACATCCTGCGCGTCACCTGCACCGACGACGTCCAGACCGTCCTTGGCATCACAGAGGACGAACTTCTCGCCAGCGCCATCTCCCCCGCCACCGAGGATGCGTTCTTTGCGCACCGCTGCGTGCGGCGCGACGAGAGGACCGAGCCGGCGGACTACCTCGTTGCCCTCGCCTGCTTCACCTACGAGCTCGTCTATCCCGCAAGCCTCGAAATCGCACTCGACCAAGGTTTCATCTTCCAGCCCTTCGAGAGGCCCTTTGGCATCGAGCGCCCCTTCACCAACCGGGCGACGGCGCAGCTCATGAATCGGATGGACGGGCACCTGCGCGCTTGGGTGGACGAGCAAATCTAACCACAGGTTCGCAAGGGCGCAATACCTCCGCGAGTACGCTCGACTTAACCTCGAGCTTGGCGACCGAGGTGAACGAAGCTATCCGACCAACGCTACGACGTCGGAAAGATCTTGGTCCTGCAGCAGCTTAAGCTGATACGTCGATTCCAGGTTAAGCCAATACATGGGAGATGTCCCCAACGCCTTACCGAGCAGCAACGACATTTCTGGAGTGATCGCGCGCTTCCCACGCACAATGTCAGAAATAGCAGATTGGGGTTTTCCAATCGCTTTTGCCAGCCGATATTGACTGATGCCCAAAGGCACAAGGAATTCCTCGAGAAGGATATCCCCTGGCGTCGACACGATATCAGCCATGGTAGTCGACGAATTCAACTTCCACCGCCTCCTCTCCATTCCATTGGAAACAAAGACGCCACTGGCGATTGACTCGGATGCTGTAACGACCCCTCAGATCCCCCTTGAGCTTTTCAAGGTGATTGCTTGGTGGAACACGTAAGTCGTTAAGGGTACATGCCGCATCAAGCATCTGAAGTTTTCGGTACAGTGGCTTACGGAGATCAGGTGGGATCCACGCCGGTGCACATCGGAGTGGATCATCCCAAAACTGCGCAAGCGCCTGCGAACGGAACTTCATGGCCGTCACCAATGCTTCCGTTTTACAGATATAGTACTGCGTTTCAGATATATTGCAACCGCCCTCGATCCCATGCGTCCTCCCATCACTTCACAATATCGTACATATGTTCTATTTTAGCACATAAACAGCCTCTTTTCAGATGAAACTTTCCGTGCTAGTGGGGCGCGCCACAGATTTGCTTCCATGTAAACAACCCGTCCTCAGCCGTGGCCAAGCCAACTGGCGCCTACAATACAAGACACTCAGCAACAGCCTGTTTCCTAGGAAAGGGGACCCCATGAGCCTTTGGCCTGAACTCGAGAAGCTGCAATCCGCAACCTGGGTCGACCTTACCCATCCGCTCACCAACGAGAGCCCCTACTGGGCGGGCATTCCGGAGGGTTCGGTCGAGCTCTGCCGCACTGTCTTTGACTACGACGAGGAGATGCTCTCCTGCCGCATCCACACCTACAAGTTCCCCGGTCAGTTTGGCACGCACGTGGACTTCCCGAGTCATTTCACCCCGGGCAAGGTCGGTTCCGAGGCGTTTGGCGTCGATAAGATGGCCATGCCGCTTTGCGTAATCGACCTTACGCCCAAGATCGCTGCCGAGGGCCCCGATGTCGCGGTTACCGTCGAAGATATCGAGGCGTGGGAGGCCGAGCACGGCCGTATCCCCGAGGGCGCCTTCGTGGCGCTGCGCACCGACTGGTACCATCGCTGGCCGGACAACGCCGCCCTCAACAACTTCGATGCCGAGGGCGGCGAGCACTGCCCCGGCTGGTCTTTGCCAGCGCTTCAGTTCCTCTACGAGGAGCGCCGCATCCAGATGAACGGTCACGAGACCTTTGACACCGACGCGTCCTATCTTGCCGTCGAAGCCGACGACCTTGCCTGCGAGCGCTGGGTCCTCGACCACGGGCACCTTCAGGTCGAGGTCATGGCAAACCTCGATAAGGTGCCCGCAACCGGCGCCATCGTCTTTGTGACGTGGCCGCACATCGAGGGCGCGACGGGCCTGCCCGCGCGCGTAGCCGCTGTCTTTGCCTAGCACCAAAACACACCGCACGTACCGGCAGGGCGCCCTAGGGTGTCCTGCCGTCTCTTATCCCTGGATACGCCCATGACCGAAACCGACCCGCAAACCGATCTTGCCGCGCGCCGCAACCGTGCCCGCACCGCGCTCGCGGCCGCGTTCCCGCACACGATTCCCATTCTCGCCGGGTTCGTGTTCCTCGGTATCACCTGCGGCATCTATGCCGGTTCGCTTGGGCTCCCTTGGTGGATGCCCACCCTCATGAGCATCGTCATCTTTGCCGGGTCGGCGGAGTTTGTCGTGGCGTCGCAGCTTGCCGGCGCCTTCGACCCCCTCACCACCTTCGCCGTGGTCCTCATCATCAACGCCCGGCACCTCTTCTACGGCCTCTCGATGCTCGAGCGCTTCCGCGGGCTTGGTCGCAAACGTCCCTACCTCATCTTTGGCATGTGTGACGAGACCTTCTCCATCAACTACGCCACCGAACCGCCCGCAGGCGTCGACCGGGGCTGGTTCATGTTGTGGGTGACGCTGCTCAACCACCTCTACTGGATCGTCGGTTGCACGCTGGGCGGCGTCTTTGGTGCGGTTGTCGCCACCTCCATCGAGGGCGTTTCCTTTGCCATGACGGCACTCTTTGTGGTGATCTTCCTCGACCAGTGGGAAAAGGACGCGCAGCATCTGAGTGCCTGCACGGGCGTCCTCGCTGCGGCAGCGGCGCTCGCCATCTTTGGTGCAGACAACTTCATGATCCCCGCGATGGTGCTCATCCTCATCGCCGTCACGCTGCTGCGCGGCCGCATCGAGCGCGCCTACGGCACCGCGGGGGCGAGCCGCTCATGACAACCACGCAAATGCTCATCACCGTCTTTGCAGCCGGAGCGGCAACGGTTCTCACGCGCGCCATCGCCTTCATCGCGTTCCCGCCGGGGCGCGAGACGCCGCGCTGCATCTCCTATCTTGGGCATGCGCTGCCCGGCGCGGTCTTTGGCCTGCTTGTTGTCTACTGCCTAAAAGATGTCGACCCCCTCGCGGGCAGCCACGGCATCCCCGAGGCAGCGGGCATTCTGCTTGCAGGCGGCCTCTACCTCTGGCGCCACAGCATGCTGCTTTCCATCTTTGCCTCGACCGCGCTCTATATGGTGCTCGTGAACTTCGTGTTCTAGCATGCCGAGGGAACGCTTGGTGGCATGCCCGCGCCGTCGCGCGCCTCAAGTGCTGCAACGAGCTCCTCTACCACCTCTACGGCGTCCCCCACCACGCGGTACTGCGCCGCACCAAAGATGGGCGCCTGCGCGTCCTCGTTCACGGCAATAACCGTGCCGGCGCCCGAGATGCCGGCCAGGTGCTGGATCGCACCCGACACGCCTATGCTCACGAGAAGCTCGGGCGCAACGGCGACCCCAGTTTGCCCCACCTGATGCGCGTAGTCGAGCCAGCCCGCCTCTACCAGCGGCCGCGTGCAACCGATCTGCGCCCCCAGAAGCTCCGCCAAGCGCTCCATAAGCGGTAGGTTCTTCTTGGAGCCGATGCCGCGCCCCACCACCACGAGCCGCTTTGCCTGCGCAATGGATGAGGACGAGGTTGCGCGCTCAAAGGCGAGGGTCCGCACGCGCGAACGCGCGCCCGCATCGAGCGGCGCCTCGTCGATCGCACCCGTGCGGGAGGAGTCGAGTTCCGGCGCCGCAAAGACACCGGGGCGCACCGTTGCCATCTGCGGACGGTGTGCGGGGCACATAATCGTTGCCATGAGGTTGCCGCCAAAGGCGGGGCGCGTCTGATGGAGAAGGCCTGTCTCAGCGTCGATGGAGAGCGCCGTGCAATCTGCCGTCAATCCCGTCTTGAGCTCCGCGGCTACGCGCGGGGCGAGCTCACGCCCCAGCGGCGTGGCACCAAAAAGCACGATCTCGGGGCGACGGACGCGCGCGAGTGCGCACACCCAGTTTGCCAGCAGCTCCGGGTCCACCAGGGTAAAGCGTTCGTCCCGCGCCCGAAGCACCCGGTCGGCGCCACAAGCTATGAGCTCGCGCGCCACCGCATCGTCTGCGAGCTCGCCCTCGGCCACAAGGGCCACCACCTCACAGCCCCGCGCCACGGCGAGCTCGCGGGCCTTAGCGGTAAGCTCGCGGGCAACGGGCATGAGGTACCCGTCGCGATCCACCTGCGCGAATACCCAGATATCGTGATACGTCCCCAGGTCGCTTTGCGTTACCTCATCGCGCACGAGCGAGATGGCCCCCACCGGACAGGCGTCGACGCACGCCCCGCAAAGCACGCAGCCCTCCGTCGGGCGCGCGAGCCGGTCCACGACCTCGATCCCCGCCGTGGCGCAGGCACGCTCGCAGCGCTTGCAGCCAATGCAGCGATCGGCGTCAATTACGAGTCCCGCCATCAGGCCACCCCCTCGATAATCTCTACCAGGCGGAGAGCCTGCTCCGCCGGCGTTCCGTCGACCGCCACCGATTCACGCTGAACCTCGGGCACAAAGGAGCGCACCACCTGCGTGGGCGACCCGGCAAGGCCCGTGCGCGCGGTGTCCGTTGCAAGCAGGTAGGTGCTTTCCAGTTCCTGTATATGTTTGGTGATGGCCGGTTGGCTGATAAATAGCTCTTGAGAAGCTTTGGTAAAGCTCAAGTTTTGAGCTACGGAATGGAATACTTTCAGGCGGAAATCGCTCATGCTTATGGAGGTGCTACTAAAATAATGAATAATAGAGGGGAGCCATGTGGCTATCCCCTCTATGAGTTTAGGTTCGAAGTTTTATTTTTCTTTCTTCAGTTC
>CASELS010000095.1 GCA_949288855.1 uncultured Collinsella sp.
CATCAAGATCATCGACGCTGACGACGACCTCTCCATCCAGGTACACCCCGACGATACCTACGCCGCGGTGAACGAGGACGGCTCGCTTGGCAAGAAGGAGTGCTGGTACGTGCTCTCCGCCGAGCCCAATACCAAGATCGTGATTGGGCAGAACGCGCGCTCCCGCGAAGAGTTTGCCCAGATGGTTGCCGAGCAGCGTTGGGACGAACTGGTAAACAGGATTCCCGTGCACACGGGAGATTTCTTCCAGATCGACGCGGGCACCGTGCACGCAATTCTGGGCGGCACGGTGATTCTCGAGGTGCAGCAGTCCTCGGACATCACCTACCGCGTGTACGACTTCGACCGCAAACAGGCAGACGGAACGCTCCGCGAGCTGCATCTCGACCGCGCGCTCGACGTCATTGACTACGATGCCCCCACCCCCGCATCCGGCGAGATTCCGCCGGCGGAAGGCCCCGTGCAGGTGCTCGAGCAATACGACCGCTACTCGGTGGAGCGCGTTGAGGTTGCGGGCGAGCTTGCTGTGCCGACCCAGCACCCCTTCACCTGCGTGACGGTGACCAAGGGCGAGGGCACGGTTTGCGATCTGCCGGTGCATCGCGGCTCCAGCCTGCTTGCGCTGGCAGCCTGCGAGGAGCTCGAGTTCAAGGGTGACATGGAAGTCGTCTTGGCGTACTGCTAGATATTGGCTGGTCCAAGCGGCGGTGCTCCCGTCGAATCGAATCGCGTGGACCACTGCTCGCAAACTTTTGTTACCTTAGGCTAATTTGCTCTTCACAACACAGCTTTCTCGTGATAGTTTACGTAGGTGAACAAATGCAGGGGCCGCGCAGGCGGCCCTTGCGGTTCTGGCGTGTTCGCTACGGTGATACGAGGAGGTGGTCTTTGTGGCGGAAGGTCCCACGATGCCGGCGATGCCGCTGTCGATGGTCCATGCCGGTGACACGGTCACGGTTCGACGCGTGCGCGGCAACGAGGACATGAAGCGTCATCTGGGCAACCTCGGCTTTGTCGACGGCTCTCGCGTGCATGTGATCTCGTCAAGCGGGGGAAACATCATCGTGACCGTCAAGGGCGCCCGACTTGGGCTCGATGCGCGTGTGGCGCAGCATGTCATGACCGTATAGAGCGCGATGCAGACGACAGGGTCGTGCATGCGTCAGGCTATCAAGAAAGGGGGAATCCAATGAAGACGATGGGCGAGGTGGCGATTGGAGACAGCGCCACAATCGTGAAGCTCCACGGGGACGGTGCGCTGCGCCGTCACCTCATGGACCTGGGCCTCATCAAGGGCACGCAGTTCCGCGTGGTCAAGGTCGCGCCGCTCGGCGACCCGATCCAGATCAGCGTCCGCGGCTACGAGCTCTCCATCCGCAAGGAGGAGGCTGCGATCGTGGAGGTGCAGTAACCTCTTTTTTTACCGGTAGAGTTAGGCGAGTCTAACAAATGATACCGCACGAGAAGCATTTGTTAGCCGAGGTAAATATCTTTCGCCCATATTCGGCGTCGCCTGGCTCAGAACAACTTGCGTTTCAAAGCCAAGAAAGAAGGATACATGGCAGACACAGAGCTTCGCGTCGCATTGGCGGGAAACCCCAACTGCGGCAAGACGACCTTATTCAACCTCATCACCGGCCAGAACGGCTATGTGGGCAACTGGCCGGGCGTGACGGTGGAGAAGAAGCAGGCGCGTCTTACGAGCGATAAGAACGTCATCGTGACAGACCTCCCCGGCATCTACGCGCTCTCGCCCTACAGCCCCGAGGAGCGCGTCAGCCGCGACTATCTCATGAGTGGCGAGCCCGACGTGGTGATCCAGCTGCTGGACGCCACCAACCTCGAGCGCAACCTTTACCTCGCGCTGCAGGTCATCGAGTGCGGACTGCCGGTTGTGGTGGCGCTCAACATGGCCGACCTGGTGGAGAAGAACGGCGACAAGATCGATACCGCCGCGCTCTCGCGCCGTCTCGGCTGCCCGGTCGTTATGGTTTCTGCCCTTAAGAACCAGGGCATCGACAAACTTTTTGCCGAGGTTAAAAAGGCGGCTTCCCAGAAGGGCAAGGTTGCCGAGCACGCATTCGACTCCGCTATCGAGGACGTTCTCAAGAAGATCGAGGCGCTCCTGCCCGCATCGGTGCCGGCGGAGAAGCGCCGCTACGTTGCGGTCAAGCTCTTTGAGCGCGATGCCGACGCGCAGAAGAACATCAACCTCACAAAGGACGCTGCGGCGAGCGTCGAGGCGCTCATCTCTCAGTGCGAGAGCGACTGCGACGACGACGCGGAATCCATCATCACCGGAGAGCGCTACGCGCAGATCGCGCACATCATGGACGCCTGCGTGAAGAAGGCGCCGGCGCGCATGTCGACCTCCGAGAAGATCGACCGCATCGTTACGAACCGCATCCTGGGCCTTCCCATCTTCATCCTAATCATGTGGGCGGTCTACAGCATTGCCACGAGCGCCGACGCGTTCGGTACGGCCGGCACCGACTGGGTGAACGACAACCTCTTTGGCGAGGGCTTCGAGCTCTTTGGCATGGCGTTCCCCTCAATCCCCGGCGCCATCGAGGGCTGGCTCGTGTCGATCGGGGCGAGCGATCTTGTCCAGAGCCTCGTGCTTGACGGCATCGTGGCGGGCGTGGGCGCGGTCCTCGGCTTTATCCCGCAGATGTTCGTGCTGTTCGTGCTGTTGTCGTTCCTCGAGGACTGCGGGTACATGGCGCGCGTCGCCTTTGTGATGGACCGCGTGTTTCGCCGCTTCGGCCTGTCGGGCAAGTCGTTCATCCCCATGCTCGTCGCCACGGGCTGCGGCGTGCCGGGCGTGCTCGCTACCAAGACCATCGAGAACGAGAAGGACCGCCGCATGACGGTCATGACCACCACGTTCATCCCCTGCGGCGCCAAGCTCCCCATCATCGCGCTGCTCATGGGCGCCCTTGTGGGCGACGCGGAGGCCAGCTGGATCAGCCCGCTCTTCTACTTCCTGGGCGTCATCGCCGTCATCGTCTCGGGCATCATGCTCAAGAAGACGAGGCTCTTTGCCGGACGTCCCACGCCGTTTGTGATGGAGCTGCCGAGCTACCACTTCCCGTCCATTCGCTCGTGGGCGCTGCACGTGTGGGAGCGCGTCTCCGCCTATATCAAGAAGGCCTTCACGATCATCTTTGCCTCCACGGTCGTGGTGTGGTTCCTCACGAACTTTGGCGTGTTCGAGGGCAGCTTTGGGTTCCTTCCGGCTATGGAGGGCATCCCCGAGGAGTTTACCGACTACTCTGCGCTCGCTATGCTCGGCAGCGCCATCGCACCCATCTTTGCCCCGCTCGGCTTTGACTCGTGGCAGGCAACGGCTATGTCCATCACCGGACTTGTTGCCAAGGAGAACGTTGTTGCCACGGCAAGCTCGCTTCTGCACATCGCCGACGGCACCGAGACCGACCCGAACCTCTGGACCGCCTTTGCCGGCATGTTCCCCACGGTAGGCGCTATTGCCGCGTTCGGTGCGTTCAACCTGCTCTGCGCGCCGTGCTTTGCCGCGATGGGCACCATCCGCGCTCAGATGAACTCGGCCAAATGGACCGCAATCGCCATCGGCTACGAGTGCGGCTTTGCCTGGGTCGTGGGCCTCATGATCAACCAGTTCTACCTTGCGGCAACCGGCGTGTTCAGCTTCTGGACCATCGTGGCGGTGGCGTGCGCGGCAGCGATGCTCTTCCAGCTCTTCCGTCCCATGCCCCGCTACGCATGGACCGACGAGCACGAGGGCGCGGTGGCTGCCGCCGCGTAGCATTCGTCTGGCACGGAGCGTGCGGATTGCACACGTGGCGTGCTGATTGCACGCAAAGCGGGTAGAGTACGTAACAGCAAACTTAGGAGGAGCCATGTCCCCAGCCGATATCGTCATTCTCGCGCTCATTGCCGTGGCGTTCGTCGCTGTCTGCCTGCGCATCCGTCGCCGCGGCGCGTGCGCGGACTGCGCGGAGGGCGGCACGTGCACAGGACATTGCTCCTCCGCTCAGAAGAAGAGCTGCCCCGCTTGCAAGGGCGTGGATGCGGTTACTGAGGAGCTTGGCCGCGGCGTTAGGTGACCTCAATCGACCAAGGGGCTAAGCCGCGCAGGCCGCTCGGTCATGCAAATTGCGCGTATCAGATGGGCCATGGTTCTTTTGCGAGGACCGTGGTCCTTTTTCATGAGAAACTTCACGGTAACAAACGTGTGAGAGAGTAAGTCAATCTGCGTTATGCCGGGGATCCGGCTGCGGGCGAAAGGATATCCATGGACCAGCAGCAGTACATAGACTTCGTTCTGCGCACCGTCGAGGAGCGCGACATTCGCTTCATCCGCCTATGGTTCTGCGACGTGCTCGGGCGTCTCAAGAGCTTCGCGATTGCGCCGGAGGATCTTGAGGCGGCCTTTGAGGAGGGCATTGGCTTCGACGGCTCTGCCATCGAGGGTTTCACGCCCAAGGAGGAGGCCGATATGCTGGCCTTCCCCGATCCGTCGACCTTCCAGGTGCTTCCGTGGCGCCCCAAGCACGACGGTGCGGCGCGCATGTTCTGCGACGTCTGCACCCCCGATCGCAAGCCCTTTGCGGGCGACCCGCGCGAGGCTCTGCGCCGCATGTTCTATCGCGCCGAGGCGCGCGGCTACC
>CASELS010000096.1 GCA_949288855.1 uncultured Collinsella sp.
GAAGGCGCTGAGCACGCGGGGAAGACGTCCCGCGGCGCTCGAAGCCCTATTCGGTATCCCCCGGCTTGGCCCCGCGCGCAAGTGCGTCCTGATAGCGGCGCATGGCGTGCATACGGGCCTTCGGCTTCAGACGCTCGAACATGGTGATGCCGTGCAGGTGATCGATCTCATGCTGCAGGCACACGCACATGAGATCGCCCTCCGCCTCATAGCGCATAAGGTCGCCGTCGAGGTTCAGTGCCTCCACAACCACGCGGTCGGGACGCTCGATCTCGCAGGTGAGACCGGGGATAGAAAGGCACCCTTCGTTGAAGGGGACCAGTTGCTCGGACTGCTCGACGATAACGGGATTGATAAGGACGTACGGGTCGTAGTCCTCGGCCGAGGTGTAGTCGACATCGATGATGACGAGCTGGATGAGCTCGCCCACCTGAGGCGCCGCAAGGCCGCAGCCCGTATTCTCGATCATATCGGCCTTCATGCGCTCCACAAGCTCGCGGATCTCGGGCGTGATCTCCTCGATGGGCGCGCACTCCTGGCGCAGGCGCGGGTCGGGCGAGATAACGATGTCGTTCATCTCCATGGTTTAACAGCCTTTCTTACAGCAGACGACGCGAGATGCGTCACATGAGGTCGTAGGCATCGACGTCGACGCTCACGCTCACGCCCGCAGGTGCGGGCCGCGCGTCGAGCACCGCCGCGACAGCATCTGAGATATGGTACCCCAGCGGGGACTTTATCACCACGTGAAAGCGCCAGCGGTCCTTCGCGCGGGCGATGATGCAAGGCGCAGGCCCCAAAACGACCGGGCGCACGCGGGCGTCGGCAGCGCTCGCGATCGAGGGCATCGCACCCGGGGCCGGCTCCGGCAAGGCACCGGCGCCCGCACCCGCGGTTGCCTCGATAAGACGCCTGAGGTCGCGGGCAAGCTCCTCGGCATAGGAGTGCGCGGCGTCCTCGGCCGCCGCCCACACGGTCACGTTCGAGAGCCTCACAAAGGGCGGGTAGAGGGCCTCTGCGCGCTGAGCGCGATCGTGCTCGGTAAAGATCGAGCGGTCGTGGGTCGCCACGGCGCGGATGACCGGGTCGTGGGGCAGGTAGGTCTGGATGATGACCTCGCCCGGGCGCTCACCGCGGCCGGCGCGGCCCGCCACCTGCTCGAGCAAGTCAAAGGCGCGCTCACCGGCGCGGAAATCCGGCATCTTGAGGGCGTAGTCGGCGTTCACCACACCCACGAGCGTGACCTCGGGAAAATCGAGCCCCTTTGCAATCATCTGCGTGCCGAGGAGCACGGCGCACTCCGCGGCGTCAAACGCCTCGAGCAGGCGCTGGTGGCCGTCCTTGCCGCGGGTGGAGTCGGCGTCCATGCGGATGACCTCGACGTGCGGGGGCAAAAGATCGCGCAGCGCATCCTCCACCTGTTGGGTGCCCATGCCCATCTTGGCAAGATAGCGGCTGCCGCACTGCGGGCAGGCGCTACCCGGTGCAGGATAGGGCCGCACATGGTAGACGGCACCACAGGTGTGGCACTCGAGCGTGTGCGTGCGTTCGTGATAGGTGAGCGCCGTCGAGCAATGCTGGCACGTGGGCACGCAGCCGCACTCACGACACATGAGAAACGGGGCAAAGCCACGGCGGTTGTGAAGAAGCACCGCCTTCTCGCGGCGCTCGGCCACCTCAAGGAGCGCTCGCTCGAGCGGGGCGGAGAACATCGAGCGGCGTCCGACGGAGAACTCGCGGCGCAGGTCGGCAACGGTGACCGTAGGAAGGGTCGCTCCCCCGGGCCTCTCGCGCATCTCCACGCGCTGCCACCTCTGGCCCGCCCACTCCCCTTTGCGCGTGCGCTCGAGCGCCTCGGCAGAGGGCGTGGCCGAGCCCAGGACGAGCGGGATGTTCAGGCGGCGCGCCATCTCCGCAGCGACCTCGCGCGCATGGTAGCGGGGGCTCGACCCCTGCTTGTAGGACTGCTCGTGCTCCTCGTCGATCACCAAGAGGCCGAGGTCGCGGAAGGGGCAGAAGAGCGCCGAGCGAGCGCCCACGACCACGCGCGCCGCGCCCGTGCGGACCATGTCCCACTGGTCGAGCCGCTCGCCCGGGGAGAGCCTCGAATGAAAGACCGCCACCGCGTCCCCAAAGCGCGACCGGAAGCGCCCGACCGTCTGGGCGGTGAGCGAGATCTCGGGCACAAGCACGCAGGCAGACCGGCCCTCGGCGAGCACGCGCTCGATGGCGGCGAGGTACACCTCGGTCTTGCCCGATCCGGTCACCCCGTCGATCACCACGACGTCGCCACGGTGCGCATCGAGTGCGCACCCGATGGCGGCAAGCGCATCGGCCTGCCCCTGTGTGAGCTCAGCAGGGGCAGCGGCACAGGCAGATGAGAGCGACGTCGTCGCCTCCGTACCGCGCCAGGCGCGCCGCTCTGTCACGGACACAACGCCCTTCTTGGCAAGCGCGCGCACTGTGGCGGACATATCGGTATAGAGCGCCCTGAGCTCACGCGTGGACACAGGACCGCAGGCGAGCGCCTCGATAAGCTGGCGCTGACGGTGCGCGTTTTGGAGCGGGCGGTAGGACTGGCCATCTGCAGTGAGGGCGACCACGCGCTCGTGCACCTCGGGGACCGCCTGACGCTCGACGCGGTAGACTCCGTCCTTCCCACGCACGAGCCGAGGCGTACCCCCCGGCGGCAGGAACAGGCGCAGGCACTCGGCAAGCGGCGCCACGTACTCCCTGCTCATCCAAAACGCCATCTCACCGGCAAGATCGGCACACGAAGGCGGAGCGAGCACGGCGCGAATCGGTTTTACCCGGGCGGGCACCAAGCCATCGGCGCCCGGGATGTCTTCGAGGGCGTCCGCGAGCGCGACCACGTAGCCGAGCGCCATCTGCCGCCCGAAGGCGACAAGCACCGTACAGCCGAGCTCGACCTCATCGACAAGGCGGGCAGGAACCGCATAGGCAAAGGCGTCCGCGATGGCGCGCGCGGGAATGTCCACCACAACCGAAGCGTATCCGGCGATTGGCTCCCCTTTTGCGGCCGATTTCCCAGCGCGGGCATCCACCACAGGAGCGGCGCAGGCACCGTCTTTTGCCTCGGGCTCAGGAAATAGGGAAAGCTGCTCGCTCATCTACAACAGCGCCTCACTATATAAGCTAGGCGATACCGCAGGCGGCGCGCAGCGCGTCCACGCGGTCGGTGCGCTCCCAGGTGAAATCGGGGTCGTTGCGGCCAAAGTGGCCGTAGGCAGCCGTCTTCTCGTAGATGGGGCGGCGCAGGTCGAGGTCACGAATAATCGCCCCGGGACGCAGGTCAAACACCGAGGCAACGGCGCGCTCGATATCCTCTACCGCAACCTTCTCCGTCCCAAACGTCTCTACCATGATGGAGAGCGGACGGGCAACGCCGATGGCGTAGGCGAGCTCGACCTCGCAGCGGTCGGCAAGGCCCGCAGCAACGACGTTCTTGGCGACCCAGCGCGCGGCGTAGGCAGCAGAGCGGTCGACCTTGGTGCAGTCCTTGCCCGAGAAGGCACCGCCGCCGTGACGGCCCATGCCGCCGTAGGTGTCGACGATGATCTTGCGGCCGGTAAGGCCCGTGTCGCCCATGGGGCCGCCCACAACAAAGCGGCCGGTGGGGTTCACGTACACGACCGCGTCACGCCAGGCGATGCCCACCTCGTCCATGACAGGCGCGATCACGTGCTCGAGCATATCGGCCTTGATCTGGCCCATGTCCTCGACCTCGGGCGCGTGCTGGGTGGAGATGACGATGGTCGTGACCTCGACGGGGCGGTCGTTCTCGTAGCGGACGGTCACTTGCGTCTTGCCGTCCGGGCGAAGGTACGCGAGCGTACCGTCGTGGCGCACCTGAGCAAGGCGCTCGGCAAGACGGCTCGAGAGATAGTGGGGCATGGGCATGTAGGCGGCCGTCTCGTTGGTGGCATACCCAAACATCATGCCCTGGTCGCCCGCACCAACCTGGTCGAGCGGGTCGCTCGTCTCCCCCGCCTGAACGGCGAAGCTCTCGTCGACACCCTGAGCGATGTCGGGGCTCTGCCCGTGGATCATGTTGATGACACCGCACGTGGTCCCGTCGAAACCGTACTTAGCGCGGTCGTAGCCAATACGGCAGATGACGTCGCGCGCGATCTTCTGCACGTCGACATAGGCCTGGGTGCGGATCTCGCCGGAGATGACGACCATACCGGTGGTAAGAAGCGTCTCGCAGGCGCAGCGCACCGCCTCGAGGCGGGCCGGCACGCCATCGGTATCGACATAACCCTGCGCCTCGAGCTTGGCCTCCTTATCGAGGATGGCGTCGAGCACGGCGTCAGAGATCTGATCGGCGATCTTATCGGGGTGCCCCTCGGTAACCGACTCCGAAGTGAAAACGAACGAGCGCCTCTGGGTGGAACGAAGCGAGTCTGACATGGCAGTCCTTTCTGTCACAGGCAAGCGGCCGTTACCATTCCGCCTGCCCTCGATACGTGAAGAGCATGGTACCACCCCGCGCGGACGCGAGGTGGTACTCCAAACAAACAGGATATGCGCCGATGCAACCTAAGCGCGGCGCGGCGGCGCGACGGCGCGGCGCGGGCTACGCGCGATGTGGCCCAAGCGCAACCTAGGCGCGG
>CASELS010000097.1:0-2461 GCA_949288855.1 uncultured Collinsella sp.
ACTGAGGGTCCGAGGTCGCGACGCCCATGTGGAGCCGGTGGGGGGAAGGGGTGCCTGCGCGCTGATCGACGCGCGGTCGCTCTCCCGTGTTGCCCAGGCTGTCCATCACGTGCCTCTCTATAGTCGGCTGGCGTTGAGGCTATTGTACGGTCTGAGGTGCGCCCGCCTGTCCTCAATCGCAAAACGCTGGCATATTCACGGAGGGTTCATGGGGTGACATATGTCGACATTCTCTTTTGCGGACGGAGTACTCGCGCGTGTACGCTAAATCTAAGTCAGTCATGCTTAGATTTGATGATACTGTGACGCTTAAAAAATCTGTGACTGTGCGAATAGAACTGCCGCACGCGGGCATAACAAAAGCGGTCAACGAAATCCCGCAGCAGCAGATATTGCCGCGGGTCGTCACTAAGGAGTGATCGGTTATGTCTAGCATGGTTCCGTATCGTTCGGTTTTTGGTCTCCGTCCCTTCAACACGTCGCTGCTCGATGCGTTCGACGACATGATGGATTTCGCTCAGGCGCCGCTCGCCAAGGCGTTCCCCATCGATGTTGAGGACACGGGTGAGGGCTATGAGGTCAAGGCCTATCTCACCGGCGTCAACAAGGACGACATCGACGTCGAGCTCAACGAGGGCCGTCTTTCCATCTCCGTCAACGTGGAGGAGAAGGAAGAGGACAAGGGCAAGAACTACCTGCAGAAGGAGTTCACGTCCTACAGCGCCACGCGTGGTGTCTACCTCAAGGACGCTGCGAGCGAGGGCTTGGCAGCCAAGTACGCCGACGGCGTGCTGACGGTCACCGTGCCTAAGATCGTTGAGAAGAAGAACGTTACCAAGATTGCCATCGACTAAACGCAGCCCGAGCTGCTGCGGATGATGCCACGGCCAAGGCCGTCTGAGCGTCGATAAGACACGAGAAGGGGAGAGCCTCGAGAGGGGCTCTCCCCTTTGGTGTGCATCTGCATAGTACGAGCTAGATGGGCCAACTTGGCTTGTTGGACCAATTTCGTTTAGGGAGTTGGACCGTTTTTGTTTGGGGAGTTGGACCGTTTTTGTTTGGGGAGTTGGCCGAATTTCGTTTGACGATTTGGACGATTGCGCGGCCCTAGCCGACGCTGATCGGCCGGTTTTGACCGGCGGCGCGAATGTGCAGCGGCGGCAGGCCGGGCTGGCGCGCCAACGTGGCGGAGTTGCCGAGCTCGTTGTCGAGCGTCGCGCCGAGCGCCTCGGCCAGGGCGCGCACGGCAAGGCTCGGCCGGTTGTTCTCTTGCGAGATGTGCATCGCCACCACGTCCTCGGTGCGCTCGGTCACAAGCTCGCGCACGGCTTTTGCCGCCTGCGCGTTGGACAGGTGGCCGCGTTCGCTGATGATGCGGTCCTGCAGGTAGCGCGGGTAGGAGCCGGTGCGCAGCATCGGCACATCGTGGTTTGACTCCAGCGCAAGCACACGCACATCCGCCAGCGCGCGGAGGGCGCCGGGGGTCAGCGCGCCTGTGTCGGTCGCAAAGCCGATGGCGTCACCCGCGCACTCAAAGCGAAAGCCCACAGGATTCACCACGTCGTGGGTATTGGGAAACGTTACGATTCGCACGCCGGCAACATCGAGCACATCGCCCGGCATAAAGGTCTGGAATGGCAGGGCGGCAAGGTACGGCCGCGCCTCGGCGGTACCGTTGCTCGCCCAAAGCTCTCCCTCAAAACGGCGGCACCACACCGACACGCCGCTCACGTGGTCGGAGTGCTCATGCGTGAGAATGAGCGCGCGCACGCGGCTCTCGTCAAGGTCAAGTTCATGCATGCGCGAGATGGTCTCGCGCCGCGAGAAACCGTTGTCGATCATGATGAAGCCCCCCGGCCCCTCGACAAGCGCGCAGTTGCCCTTTGATCCGCTGCCCAGAATATGCAGGCGAAGCGTGCGGGGCGCGGGCGTGTGCGGGGAGTTGCTTGGGAGTGTTTTGGATGTCATCATGGCTCTTTCGTTGCGGATACAATGGGTACGAGGCTAGGAGGTGCACGTGCCAACGGTAGCACAGCATTTTGGGAAGCGCGCCCGCGGCGGCGGCCCGGCGGGGGACGCGGCGCGTGCGCAGTCGGCGCCTGTGGTGCTTATGGTATCAGGCGGTGCGGACTCAACCGCGCTTTTGGTTATGGCCTGCACGGGCGCACTCGACATTGCCGACGGCCGCGGGCCGGCGCGCATCGCCCGCGAGCGCCTGCACGTTCTCCATGTGAACCATCATCTGCGTGGCGCGGCGTCCGACGGGGACGAGGCGTACGTGCGCAGCCTCTGCGACCGGTTTGGTCTGCCCCTTTGCGTGGAGCATGCGACTTTTGACGATTTGGGCGGACAGAACCTGGAGGCGGCGGCGCGCGAGGCGCGCTACCGTGCGGCCCGCCGTTACGTGCGCGAACTTTGCGCCGAGGCGGGGTGCCCGCGAACTGCAGCGCGCATTGCGACG
>CASELS010000097.1:2478-7012 GCA_949288855.1 uncultured Collinsella sp.
AGACCTTCTTTATGAACGCCATCCGCGGCGCTGGCCCGGCGGGGCTCTCGAGCATCCCCAGACGGCGCAACATTATCGTTCGGCCCCTGATCGACCGCACGCACGAGGAGCTTTGCCGCTACCTTGAGATGGCGGGCATCGCCTGGCGCGAGGACGAGAGCAACTATGACACCTCGTACCTGCGGAACTTTGTGCGTCACGAGGTGATGCCCCTTGCTGCGGAGCGCAACGGCCAGATTGCCCGCACAGTAGGGACCACCTGCGATATCTTGGGCGACGAGGACGCCTTTCTCTCGCAGCTCGCCGCGACCGCGCTGCGTGCCTGCACACGCCGCGCAGAGTCGGGGCTCATCGTTCTCGACGGGGCGCGGCTTGCTGCGGCGGAGCTCGTCATCGCCCGGCGCATGGTGCGCCTTGCCGTGCGTTCGCTCGACCGTGACGCGCGCCTAGAGATGCGGCATGTGGAGGCGGTTCTTGCCTGCGCGGCGGCAGGCGAGGGCTCGCTCACGCTGCCGGATGGCATCGACGCGCGCATGGAGTTTGGCACGCTCTCGCTCCGCACCCCGGCG
This sequence comes from uncultured Collinsella sp., assembly GCA_949288855.1. Classification (GTDB taxonomy): domain Bacteria; phylum Actinomycetota; class Coriobacteriia; order Coriobacteriales; family Coriobacteriaceae; genus Coprousia. The sequence goes on from CASELS010000097.1 coordinate 3,048, forward strand.
GCGCGCGAGGCGCTCGCCGCCGGATGGCTGGCGGTACCGGGACGTATGCCGCTTGCCAACGAGGCCGTGCTTGAGGCCGAGGTCATGCGGGTGCCGGCGGGCGCCGATGTCGTGGCGCTTGCCCGCGACCTTGCGCGCGCACAGGCAGATGATGCCGACGACCGGTCGGGCCGCAACGTCGCCTGCATCGATGCGGCGGCGCTTGGCTATGCCGAGGGCGACCTCATCCGCCTCAAGGAGGGCGGCACCGACCTGCCCGCCGAGGTGCGCGTCGCTCGCCTGTGGGTCGACGCCCCTGCGCCGGGCGATGTGATGTGCCCCTTGGGCATGCAGGGCCGCAGCAAGAAGCTCTCCGACATCCTGGGCGAGGAGCGCGTGCCCGTGGCCGAGCGCCCGCTTGTGCCGGTGGTACGCACCGCTCCCGGTGGCGCGATTGTGTGGGCGGCGGGCATTCGGCTTGACGACCGGTTCAAATGCACCGCTTCGACCCGCATCCTCATTAAGCTTGCGCTTCGCTCCCTGTAAGGGGCGCGTGTGCCCGTCCGTTTGCGGGTGCAGCTGTCCGCACGGGCTGCTAAGATAAGCAGGTGTTCCGCCACAGAGAAAGGTTGCTCATGACTACGCTTCATCCCGATGTAGAATCCGTCCTCTTCTCCGAGGAGGATATCGCCCAGATCGTGAAGCGCATGGGCGAGCAGATCTCGCGCGACTATGCGGGCAAGGACCTCGTCCTTATCGCGGTTCTGCGCGGCGCCGTTGTCTTTATGGGCGACCTCATGCGTGCGATCGACGTGCCGCTGTCCATCGACTTCATGGCCGTGTCGAGCTACGGCGCCAACGCCAAGAGCTCGGGTATCGTCCGCATCGTGAAGGACCTCGACATGGACATCAAGGGGCGCGACGTGCTCATTGTCGAGGACATTCTCGACTCGGGTCTCACCCTCAAGTACCTTATGCAGAACCTTTCCAACCGCGGTCCGGCATCGCTTGAGGTCGCGACCTTCCTGTGGAAGGACGTCGAGGGCAAGCAGGCTGCTATCGACCCCAAGTACGTGGGCACGCACTGCCCCGACGCCTTTGTGGTGGGCTATGGCCTCGACTATGCCGAGCACTACCGCAACCTGCCCTATGTGGGCATCCTTAAGCCGGAGGTTTACTCGTAGTGATGTTTCGTTTTCTAACTGAATACGCTCACGCCCCTGCGCCCCGCCTGCTGCGCGCAGGGGGCGACAACTCCCCCTCGGGCGGCGACGATCGCGGCAACAAGATGCCGTTTAGCGACGGCGATCCCGGCGGGCCCGACGGCTCGCCGCGCTCCAGTCTCATCTACCTCATTGTGGGCGCCGTACTCATTGGCTATGTCATCTTTACCATGCTGAACCAGGGCGCCCCGCAAAGCCAGGCGACCGAGATCCCTGCGAGCCAGCTGATCGCGGCCATCAAGGAGAACCGCGTTGACGAGCTCACCTACACGGTGATGGTCGGCGAGGTCGAGGGCACGTACTGGCCAGACGCCGAGAGCCGCGGTGACGAGAGCAAGCTCGAGCGCTTCGTTTCCAACTACGTGGGGACCGACTCGCTCGACGAGCTCATGGCGGCGCACCCCTCCATTACCTACCGCATCGACACCTCCGACCCCAACATGTGGTCAAACATCCTCATCCAGGTGGTGCCGACCATCCTGCTCGTGGTGCTCATGTTCTATTTCATGCGCCAGATGATCGGCGCAAACGGCAAGGCGATGCAGTTTGGCAAAACGGACGCCAAGACCAACGAGGCCACGCGCCCCAAGGTCAAGTTCAAAGACGTCGCCGGCATTGACGAGGCGGTCGAGGAGCTCGAGGAGGTGCGCGATTTTCTCGCGTCGCCCGAGCGCTACCGTAAGCTCGGCGCTAAGATTCCGCGCGGCGTGCTGCTCGTGGGCCCTCCGGGCACGGGTAAGACGCTCTTGGCCAAGGCCGTCGCCGGCGAGGCGGGCGTGCCGTTTTTCTCTATTTCGGGTTCCGACTTTGTCGAGATGTTCGTGGGCGTGGGCGCCTCGCGCGTGCGCGACCTCTTCAAAAAGGCCAAGGAGCAGGCGCCCTCGATCATCTTCATCGACGAGATCGACGCCGTCGGCCGCCAGCGCGGCGCCGGCCTTGGTGGCGGCCATGACGAGCGCGAGCAGACGCTCAACCAGCTCCTCGTCGAGATGGACGGCTTCGAGGAGTCTGAAAGCGTCATCCTCATCGCCGCCACCAACCGCCCCGACATTCTCGACCCGGCGCTGCTGCGCCCCGGTCGCTTCGACCGGCAGGTCACTGTCGACCGCCCGGACGTGAAGGGGCGCGAGCAGATTCTCGCGGTCCACGGCGCCAACAAGCCGCTCGCCGACGACGTCAAGTTCGACAAGCTCGCCCAGCTCACCGTGGGCTTCACCGGCGCGGACCTCGCCAATCTCATGAACGAGGCGGCGCTTCTGGCGGCGCGGCGCAACAAGAACCTCATCTCCATGGCCGAGATCGAGGAGTCCATGGAGCGCGTCATCGCCGGCCCCGCCAAGAAGGCGCGCGTCATGACGGAGAAGGAGCGCACAACCATTGCCTACCACGAGAGCGGCCACGCGCTCGTGGGCCACATCTTGGAGCACTCCGACCCGGTCCACAAGATCTCGATCGTCTCGCGCGGCCAGGCGCTCGGCTACACGCTGCAGCTGCCCCAGGAGGATCACTTCTTGAAGACGCGCAACGAGATGCTCGACGAGCTGGCCGTCTTCTTGGGCGGCCGTGTTGCCGAGGAGCTCATGTGCGATGACATCACCTCCGGCGCCAGCAACGACCTTGAGCGTGCGACCAAGATGGCGTGCGAGATGGTCACGCGCCTGGGCATGAGCGAGGAGCTCGGCACCCAGGTCTTTGGCGAAGCGCAGCATCAGGTCTTCTTGGGTCGCGACTACGCCGATCACCAGGACTACTCCGAGGAGACGGCGCGTCGCATTGACGCTGAGGTACAGCGCATCATGCGCGAGGCGCACCGCCGCGCGGAGGCGATCCTCTCGGCCCGCCGCGACCAGCTTGACCTCATGGCGAGCGTGCTTCTTGAGCGTGAAACCGTGGAGGGCGAGGCCGTGGAGGCGCTGCTCAACAACGAGTGGGCGAGCTATCTCGAGCGCACCGGTTCTGCTGCTCCCGCTGACGCGCGGGCAAGCGCCAAGCCCAAGCTCTCGCAGGAGGAGCTTGAGGAGGACGCGGCGCGCTATGCCGAGGCGGCGATTGCCGCAGAGGCTGCAGTTGAGGCTGACGCTGCACGCGAGACGGCGTCTAGCGATAACGATGCCGCTGATGGTGCGGCCATGGATGCAACCGAAGATGACGCGAATACCGGAGAGGCCTCTAACCGCGAATCATAGTCTGCCGCGCAATGCATTGCGTGTAAGCGGCGCCGTCATGATGCTATGACGGCGCCGCATTGCATATATTTCCAAAAATACTCGTTAATAATGCATATAAATTCGCGTACGTAATCACACGGGCGTTTTCGCCGCTGTTGCGCGCGCAAAAATCGTTTTGCTGACCTCAAGATATCTGGGGTTTCTTTGGTGCCCGATTATCAAGGAACGACCTGGCCTATTCCAAAGATGAAAAACCCCAGATAACGCCGACCTGTCTTAGTATGCAACGCGTACTAGCGGGTCAGCAAAACGTTTTTTGCGCACCAGGGGGTTAATCTATTGGTTTTGACGGGCGTATGCGCCCTTAGGACGCAGCCGCGCCCGCCTTCACGTCCATGCGCGCATTGTGGCGATGATATTGGATTGCAGTGGAGCGGTGACGTGGCGGGTACCATGGACGGCATTGTTGTTGTGCTTGCGCGTTCGAAGGAGGGGCCGTGCCATACGACGATTTCGATACCGAGGACACCGGTGCGCGTTGGGAGCCCTTGTCGGATGACGCGTGGAGGTTCCAGAACGATGCCGCAGGCGTAAG
>CASELS010000098.1 GCA_949288855.1 uncultured Collinsella sp.
AGGGCCACCTGCGCCGCAGTCTTGCCGTACTTCTCGCCGATCGCGATGAGGACGGGGTGCGTGAAGATGCCGTGGTTGCCCTCGGCGAAGGGGCCCCACGCCTCGGGCACCACGCCGTACTCGCGCATCGTGGCAAGCGCCGCCTCCTGCGAGAAGAACGGGTGCAGCTCCACCTGGTTCACGGCAGGCGTCACCTCGACGGTCTCGCAGAAGTCCGCCAGGCGCGCCGGGTAGAAGTTGCACACGCCGATGGCGCGGACGGTGCCGGCACGATACGCCTCCTCCATGGCGCGCCAGGCTCCCACATAGTCGCCGAGCGGCTGGTGGATGAGATAGAGGTCCAGGTAGTCGAGGCCGAGCTTGTCGAGCGAGGTCTGGAGTGCCGCCTTGGCGCCCTCGTAGCTTGCGTCCTGCACCCAGAGCTTGGTGGTGACAAAGAGCTCCTCGCGCGCCACGCCGCTCTCGCGGATGGCGGCGCCCACCGCCTCCTCGTTCATGTAGGCGGCCGCCGTGTCGATGAGGCGGTAGCCGCAGTCGATGGCGTCAAGCACCGCCTGCTTGCATACCGCAGGGTTGGGTACCTGGAACACCCCGAAGCCCTCGCACGGCATCTCGATACCGTTGTTGAGCGTCACGGTCTGAACGTTTGCCATGGTAGATTCCCTTCTCGCCTAATCGCACCGTCCTTTGACCCCACCATCATGCTGCGAAAAGCGAATGCCGCGCCCTACGCATTCGAGCAGTTAGCATGCATAACGTGCATACTGAGAAGGACACACCAGAACACGGGAGACACCCATGACCATCGAGCAGCTCGAGCACATAGCCTGCGTCGCACGAACGGGATCCATATCCCGCGCCGCCGCCGAGCTCCATATGTCCCAGCCTGCGCTCAGCCGCTCCATCCGGCGGCTTGAGGACGAGCTTGGCTGCGGCCTGTTGCGCCGCACCGCGAACAGGTCGGCGCTCACCGAGGCGGGCTGCATCGCGGCAGACTACGCCGACGACCTGCTCCGCACCTATCGGCGCATGCGTGATGCGCTGGCATCGCTCGAGACACGCCGACGCACACTGAGAATCGGCACCTGCGCTCCAGCCCCGCTCTGGCGCGTCACGCAGCTCGTGGTGGAGGCAGCGCCCGGCACCATCGTCGCTTCCGAGTCCCTTGATGAGCAGCATCTGCGGCGCGCCCTCATGGAGGACACGCTCGATGCCGTCATCATGCTCAACCCGCTCGTGCTCCCCGGCTTTATCTCGCAGCCCATCATGACCGAGAGTCTCTCGGCGCTCCTGCCGCGCACGCACCCGCTCGCGAGCAAACAGACGCTGCGCTTTTGCGACATCGACGGCGAGACCTTCCTCATATACACCAACATCGGCTTCTGGCGCAGCATCGTCGAGCGCGAGCTGCCGCATGCGACATTCCTCTGGCAGGAGGATCGCTCGATGTTTGAGATTCTGCTCTCCACGAGCGATGCTCTCGCGTTTAGCACCGAGGCGGCAACGCCGTATACATCGCATCAGACCGAAAACGTTGCCCGCGTCGCGGTCCCGCTCAGCGACGCCAGCGCCCGCGCGACGTTCTATCTTGTGTATCGCACGGACGGGCAGGGCAAGGGCTCTGAGCTCATCGAGCGCGTGCTACCACGGCTCTCTCGCTGAGCCCCTCCCCGCGCGCACTCGTTGCGCCTCTCGCTAGAGCCCGAAGAGCCCCGCCGCCGCGGCCATCTTGTCGGCAACCTTGACCCCAAAGGGGCAGCGTCCCTCGCACGCATGGCAGGCAATGCAGTCGCTCGCATGCGCGTCAAGCGCGCGGTAGTGGTCGCGCACGGAGTCGGGTACCTCGTTGTGCAGGGCGGCGAGGTCGTAGAACTTGTTGACCGTGGGGATGTCGATGCCCTTGGGGCACGGCGCGCAGTGGCCGCAGTAGGTGCACTGACCCAGGTAGGCGTGGCGCGGCGCCCCGGCGAGCACGCTCGCATAGTCGCGCTCCTCGGCAGAGGCGGTCTCGTAGGCAACGGCCTCGACCACGTGCGCGGGCGTGGAGAAGCCCACCATGATGCTCGCTACCGCCGGGCGCGTGAGCGCGTAGTGGATGCACTGCACGGGCGTGAGCGCCACGCCGAAGGGCGAGGTCGCCGCGTCGAGCAGACGGCCGCCGGCGTACCCCTTCATGACGGTGATGCCCGTGCCCGTCTCCTCGGCGCGCGCGTAGAGCTCGGCGCGGTCGGCGTTGATGCCGCCCTCCCCCACGCCCGTGTAGTCGCCAAAGAGGTCGTCGAGGTTCTCGGTCGCGGGCATCATGTCAAAGGCCGGGTTCACCGAGAAGAGCATCATCTCGATCTCGGGGTTCTCAACCACGAGCCGCGCCACCTCGGTGTTGTGCGTGGAGAGACCGATGTGGCGGATGGTGCCCGCCGCGCGCAGCTCGCGCACGTAGCGCATGAAGGGGCTGTCGCCCAGAACGATCCGCTCGTACTCCTCAACCTTGTCCACGTAGTGGATCATGCCCAAGTCGACGTAGTCGGTGTGAAAGCGCTCGAGAAGATCCTCGAAGGCCGGCCTCACCAGGTCGAGGTCGCGCGTGCGCGTGTACTGCCCGTCAACCGTGACCGACCCCAAATGCCCTTGAATGACCCAGCGCTCGCGGCTGTCGAGCTCCCGGAGCGCGTCACCCAGGTTGGAGCGGCGCGTGGCGTCGTTCATCCAGCAGTCGAGGATGTTGATGCCTGCCTCCTCCGCGGCGCGCACCACCGCAAGCGTCTCCTCGGGCGAGCGGTCCATCCATTCGCCGCCAAAGCCGATCTCGCTCACCTCGAGCCCCGTGTTGCCCAACGTCCGATACCTCATCACAGCCCCCTTCGGTTGGCTTCCTCACCATGATACGTTCGCCCGACGCCCCTACGTGGGCTACGCGAGGGGTCACTCCTGGGCACGATGAGCTACCTGCCCCCCATCATGTGCCAGCCGCGTGATCCGCGACCTCTTGGGGTGGGCGTAGGGCCCCTTCGAGAGGTTTGGGTTCGATATTATGCTCTATCAGGAGTAGCGGATTTTGGCGCAAGCTTCTGACCAGCACCTTTACAATCTTGCCCAGACGATCCTCGCTCCAGATGAACCCAAACCGATTTCCGGTTTGGGTTCAATTATCACCGCTCGCCGAGATATTGATTGAGCAACTAAGCTGTGACCTGCGCAAATGCAAACGGGCACCGAGCCCGAACCACAACGGTGAACCCAAACCTCAAGAGCGTCGCCTACCGCAACGACCGGGCGAGAAGGACGTCGACGAGGACAGCGCACGCGAGCGCCGGAACCGCCCCGAGCAGCCCGACGAGGCAGACGGCAAAGACGCTGAGCACGCCACCCGCGAAGGCCGTTACGAGATGCAGATCCACAACATCGAGGTGCTCTCGCATCCTGCGGAGCTTTCGCCCATCGTCATCAACAAAAAGCAGCTGGACAATATTCCGCTCGACCTCGATCTGAACATGCGCCCGGTGACGCTGCGCAACCCCAAAGAGCGCGCCGTTTTCAAGATCCAGGAGGGGATCGCGCGCGGCTTCCGCGAGTTCTTGTTCTCGCAGAACTTCACCGAGATCCGCACCCCCAAGATCAACGCCCAGGGCGCGGAGGGCGGCGCCAACATCTTCAAGCTCGACTATTTCGGCAAACAGGTGTTTTTGGCGCAGAGCCCGCAGTTCTATAAGCAGATGCTCGTGCCCATCTACGGCCGCGTGTTCGAAGTAGGCCCCGTGTTCCGCGCCGAGCATCACGATACTTCCCGCCATCTCAATGAGTACGTCAGCATGGACTTCGAGATGGGCTTTATCGACAGCTTTTATGACATCATGAATATGGAGACGGGGGCACTGCGCTATATCATGGAGCTTTTGCAGCGCGAATACGCGCCAGAGATCGCGCTTTTGAACGTGCAGCTGCCCGTCATCGAAAATATCCCCGTGATCAAATTCATGGACGCGAAGGAGATCATCACCAAAAAGTACAAGAAGAAGATCACCGACTACCGCGACTTTGAGCCGGAAGAGGAGCAGATCCTCGGCAAGTGGGCGAAGCAGGAGTTCGGCAGCGATTTCCTCTTCGTCACCCATTATCCTTCCGAAAAGCGCCCGTTCTACGCCATGGACGACCCCGCCGACCCGGCGTATACGCTCAGCTTCGATCTTCTGTTCCGCGGCATCGAGATCACCACGGGCGGCCAGCGCATCCACGACTACAATGAACAGGTCGCCAAGATGCGTGCGCGCGGCATGGATCCCGCCGATTTTGAAAGCTATCTGATGGCGCACAAGTACGGCATGCCGCCGCACGGCGGCCTCGGCCTGGGGCTGGTGCGCATCACCATGCACCTGCTCGGCTTCAAGAACGTGCGCTACG
>CASELS010000099.1 GCA_949288855.1 uncultured Collinsella sp.
CGGGCGATGGGCTTCATCGGCTAGGTGTTTGCCCCCGTGGTACCCGCACTCATCTGCGGCGGCATGGTGCTCGGCCTCCACGAGGCGCTGACGCCCGCGCTTGCGACGGGCTCGGCTCCGGACCTTCTGCTTGCACTCCACTACCTGCTCGGCATGGTGGGCGATGCGGTGTTTGCGTTCCTGCCCGTGGCGATTGCATGGTCGACCTGTCGGGCGATGGCGACAACGCCCGTTTTGGGCATCGTACTCGGTCTGGTGCTCGTCTCACCGGGTCTTGCAGATGGCGGCCTTGCCGGCTTTGCGCCGAGCGACGGTTTTTGGGGCCTCGCGCTTAGCATGAGCTACGAGGGCGCCGCACTCGCACCGTTTCTCTCGGCGCTTGTGCTCGCCTACCTTGAGCGCGGCCTTACATGCGTCGTGCCCGAAGAGGTGCGGATGGTGGTAGTTCCGCTCTGCTCGCTTATCCCGGCGGTGCTCGTTTCGCTGCTGGTGGTAGCTCCTGCGGCGAGTACCCTCGGCACGTATGTTGCGCTCGCGGTCTCCACGCTGCTCTCCTCGTGGCACGGCGTTCTGCTTGCGGGGCTTATCTGCTGCCTGTATCCGCTCCTTGTCATGACGGGGCTCCACCACTTCACGATCATCATCGACCTCGAGCTCATGTGCCTCACCGGCGGCACGGTGCTCTGGCCGCTTCTTGCCCTCTCCAACATCGCCCAGGCTTCCGCCGCACTTGGCGCGTCGGTGTTTTGCGGGCGAGATTCACGCGCGGCAACGTATCGTGCGGCGAGCCTTTCCTGCTACCTCGGTGTCTCCGAGCCCGCGCTCTTTGGCGTGAACCGGCCGCTTCGCTATCCGCTTGTCTGCGGCATGGTGGGCGCTGCCATCGCGGGCGCGCTCGCGAATGCGCTTGGGGTGAGTGCACTCTCCATCGGTGTGGGCGGCCTGCCCGGCATCCTCTCCATCATGCCCCATGCGTGGGGCGGCTTTGCGGCCACTGCGCTTGCGGCCGTCTTTGTGCCCGTTGTGCTCTGTGGTGCGGCAGGTGTGCGCCGCAGACTGTCGGCTGGCGCGGATCCCAACGAGAACGGCAGATAGGGGAGACATGGCGGTTGACAAGCGCGACCTCGGCAGGACCGTGGTCTATCAGATCTACATCAAGAGCTTCTGCGACAGCGACGGCGACGGCATCGGTGATTTGCGCGGCATCACCTCAAAGCTCGACTACCTTGCGTATCTGGGCGTCGACTGCGTGTGGATCACCCCGTTTTTCCCCTCGCCCCAGCGCGACAACGGCTACGACATCTCCAACTACTGTGCCATCGATCCCGTCTTTGGCACGATGGACGATTTTGATGAGCTTGTGGCAGAGGCGCGGCGCCGCGGCATCGGTATCATGCTCGACATGGTGCTCTGCCACACCTCGACCGAGCACGCGTGGTTTAAGCGCGCGCTCGCCGGAGACGAGCGCTACCAGCGCTACTACATCCTGCACGACGGAAAGGGGTCAACCGGCCCAGGTGACCCGGGCGAGCCGCCGACCAACTGGCAGAGCGCCTTTGGCGGTAGCATGTGGGAGTGGGAGCCGCGCCTCGGCAAGTGGTACCTGCACATGCACGACGTGAGCCAGCCCGATCTTGATTGGACGAACCCCGAGGTGCGCGCCGAGCTCGCGCGCGTGGTGCGTTTCTGGCGCGACCGTGGCGTGGCGGGTTTTCGCTTCGACGTGGTGAACCTCATCTCCAAGCCCGACGTATTTGAGGATGACCCTACGGGTACGGGGCGCGCCCTCATTGCCGATGGACCGCATGTGCACGAGTACCTGCACGAGCTCGTGCAGGCGGCAGGGATCGGCGACATGCTCACCGTGGGCGAGATGGCGGCGACCACCCTCGACAACTGCGTGCGCTACACCGACCCCGCGTGCGGGGAGCTCGGCATGGTCTTTAGCTTCCACCATCTCAAGGTCGACTACAAAGACGGCGACAAGTGGTCGCTTATGGCACCCGACATCGATTGCCTGCGCGAGATTCTCGCCACGTGGCAGGAGCGCATGCAGGAGGGCGGCGGCTGGAACGCCCTGTTCTGGAACAACCACGACCAGCCGCGCGCCATCACGCGTTTTGGCGGGTGCGCGGGCGTGGGCGAGCGCGGCGGCAGCTGGGAGCACGCGGGCAAGGCACTCGCCGTGTGTGCGCATCTTATGCAGGGGACGCCCTACATCTTCCAGGGTGAGGAGCTCGGCGTACCCAACGCGGGGTACGCCTCCATCGACGACTACAACGACGTGGAGAGCGCAAACGCCTACCGCATGCTCTGCAAGCGGGGTACGAGTCCTGCGGAGGCGCTGCGTGTGGTGGGCGAGCGCTCGCGCGACAACGGCCGCACGCCCATGCCCTGGGACGGCAGCCCTGCGGCGGGCTTTACAACGGGCACGCCGTGGCTCGCGGTGCCCCAAAGCGCCGAGTGCGTGAACGTGGCCGCCGAGCGGGGTGTTGCGGGGTCTATGCTCGAGTTCTACCGGGAGCTGGTGCGCCTGCGCCACGAGCTCGCCGTCATCTCGGAGGGGCGGGTGCGTTTTCTTGCAAAGGACGACGCCGCGCCGCAGGTGATTGCCTTCGAGCGCTGGCTTGAGGGTGAGACGGCGGCGCATGCTCGCGAGGCGGGGGAGCCGACGCACCTGCTCGTTGTCTGTTCGCTCGGCGCTGAGCCGGCCTCACTCGAGCTCCCTGTGCGCTACCGCAGGGCAACGCGTGTGGTGGGCAGCTACGACGAGGCGCGTATCGAGCGCGGGGTGCTTGCGCTCAGGCCCTTTGAGGCGCAAGTCCTTGTGGAGGGCCAATTTGCCGGTTGACAGCACGTCGCGACTTGCTAGAATAGGTCTTCGCTTGGGGACGTAGCTCAGCTGGGAGAGCGCTGCCGTCGCATGGCAGAGGCCGAGGGTTCGATTCCCTTCGTCTCCACCACAAGCATCGTAACGGGCCCCGCTTCGTCGGGGCCCGTTTTGTATTCGGCACCAGTGGCGCCGCCGGGTGCGTAGCCCAACGTCGCGGCGTCTGTCGATCGGAGGTTCTATGGGTACCCCTGACTGCGTTGTGCACACGGTTCGCCGTGCGACCGCCGACGACCTGCCCGCCATCGTCGCCCTCTATGAGCGTGTCATCGCCCATATGCGCGTGAACCCGCCCGACGTGTGGTGGGATATGGACGCGCACCCAACCGTAGAGCGCCTCGAGCGCGAGACGGCGGAGGGCAACCTTTTTGTGGCGGCTGGCGAGCCGCTCCTCGGCGCCTTCATCATCGACGATACAGAAGGGGAGGACTACGACCTCGCCCCGTGGGACGTTCCTGCCGCCGCGGGTGAGGTGGCAGTCCTGCACCTGCTCTGCACCGACCCCTCTGCGCGCGGCTGCGGCGTGGGCCGCTCCCTCATAGCCGCAGCAGTCGCCGAAGCTCGTCGCCGTGGAGCGGTTACCCTTCGCCTCGATACGTTCGACATCGACGTTCCCGCGGCTTCCCTCTACCGCTCGTGCGGTTTTTGCGACTACGGTATCTTTGACATCGGCGTCGGCGGCGGACTCCGTCACGCCTCGCACCTGATGGAGCTCGATCTTAGATGACAACATCGCTGCTTGACCCCGCCACCCTTACCGCCTGCAAACTTTGTCCGCGCCGCTGCCGCGCCAACCGTGCGGCCGGCGAGGTCGGCATATGCGGTGCGGGATCTGCGCTCAAGCTCGCCCGCGCGGCCCTTCACTTTTGGGAGGAGCCGCCCATCTCGGGCGAGGCGGGCTCTGGGACCGTGTTCTTTAGCGGTTGCCCCCTCAAATGCGTCTACTGCCAGAACCACGAGATTTCGACCGGAAACTTTGGCCTCGAGGTGGCACCTGACCGGCTTGCCGAGATTATGCTCGAGCTCCAGGACCAAGGCGCGCTCAACATCAACTTGGTGACCGCCACGCATTGGGCGCACCTGCTGCCTGAGGCGCTTGCCGCGGCACGTTCGCGCGGGCTTGCGATACCTGTTGTCTACAACACGAGCGGCTACGAGCGCGTGCGCGCGGTCCGCGACCTCGAGGGGCTCGTGGATATCTGGCTTACCGACTTCAAGTACGCCGACGCCGAGCTGGGGCGCCGGCTTAGCCATGTGCCCGATTACCCAGACGTTGCTGCCGCGGCGCTGGCGGAGATGGTGCGCCAGGTGCGCGCAGCGGGCGGCGTTGCCACGCGCGCGGACGGCACCTGGACGCGCGGCATCATCGTGCGCCACCTCGTGCTGCCGGGGCACGCGGACGACTCGTGCCGTGTGCTCGACCACATCTGGGAGATAGCCGGTGACGTGCCCATCTCGGTCATGAACCAGTACAC
>CASELS010000100.1 GCA_949288855.1 uncultured Collinsella sp.
GTGATGAGCATGCTCGAGAAAAACGTAAGCAGCACAAGGGCGAGCGAAAGCGAGCGCGGCCCGTGCACTGCACGAAGCAGCGCGCGGCACGCCGCCCGAAAAACCCCAAGGCGCGTAAGGCCCGTCATGACGGTCATGAGGCTGAAAAGGAGCCCGAGCGTGCGCACGTCGACATAGGTGAGGTAGTGCGCATCGGGCGGAACCGCGGCGCATGACAGCACTGCGAGCGCACATGCGATGACGAGCACCGGATCGCGGCGCACGAACTCCCGTATATCCGGCCTGCGATGCACAATCTGCGGCATACCCTCTCCCCCTTGCTACGACCGAGCCCATGATGACCACAGGCGTTTGAGTATAGCGCGGACGACGCTTCAGGGGCTTTCGGCACAACAGATCACACCGAACCATTTGGGGCAAAGACCTCGTCAGCGGAGCGCCAAGGGCGCAGACGTGCCTCATCGACCGCGGTATGTGCGTGCGCGGGGACCTCGTCCCACGCCACGTTGTAGCCCGCCCCGTGGGCGCAGAAGACCGAGTCCGGCGTGTTGGGGAGGTCGGCGACCGGATCGTAGGCGGTCTCCGTAATGACCTCGTCCGCATCGTGGCACGGCCGGTAGCCCGCAAACTCAAGTGCCAGGCGCCCGTGGCCTCCCGTATAGGCGCTCACATCAAGCGCATAGGAACGCATCTTGGAAACCGGAGCGCACCCGCAGATCCGGGCGCGCTCGCCCGCGAGCTCGGGCGGGTCGAACTCGGCCGCCATGCGCTGCACATCGGCAAGGGCGCGCCCCACCTTGTCCGCAGGGATGCTCAACCTAAAGCGATACCAGGGCTCGAGGAGCTCGCATGCGCCCAAAGCGCGCGCCTCCATAAGCGCTTGACGGATGGCACGGTAGGTCGCTTGGCGAAAGTCGCCGCCCTCGGTGTGCTTTAGATGGGCGCGTCCCGCCAGAAGCGTTATGCGCACATCGGTAAGCGGCGCGCCGGTAAGCACGCCGGCGTGGTCGCGCTCGAGCACATGGGTCAGGATGAGGCGCTGCCAGTTACGGTCCAGGTCGTCCTCGGCCGCCCGCGACCCCGCCACCACGCCCGACCCGCGCGGCCCGGGCTCGATGAGGAGCTGCACCTCGGCGTAGTGGCGCAACGGCTCAAAGTGGCCAACGCCCCGCACCGGTGCGGTCACCGTTTCCCGATAGAGAATGCCACCCTCGCCAAAGGTGACAGAAAGCCCAAAGCGCTCACGGAGCGTCTCCTGCACAACCTCCTGCTGAACCGTCCCCATAAGCTGAACGTGCACCTCTTGGAGCTGCTCGTGCCATCTCACCGCCAGAAGCGGGTCCTCGTCCGCAAGCTCGCGAAGCGCCCGCACCACCGCGGTGACGTCCTCCTCGCCCGGCAGAACCTGATAGGAGACGACGGGGACGAGCGCCGGGGCCTCCCCTTCCGCCTCGGCCCCGAGGGCGCTGCCGGGCATGACGTGCGTAAGGCCCGTTACCGCGCAGACGCATCCGGCCGCCACCTCGGGCACAATCTCAAATGCGTCCGCATCGTAGCGGCGCACCTGATCTACCTTCTCCTGCCAGGGCTCGCCGCGCTCTACGCCAGAAAGAACCATCTTGGCGCGCAGCGCGCCGCCGGTCACCTTGAGCCAAGCGAGGCGCTCGCCGCGCGGACTGCGGCTCACGCGGTACACGCGGGCGGCAAACTCGCTCGGCCACGGGCGCTCGCGCACCAGGCTGGCGACGCCGTCCAGAAACGCATCGATGCCCGCACCCTTGAGCGCCGAACCAAAGAAACAGGGAAAGACAGCGCGCTCCGCAACAAGACGACGGACCGTGGAGGCGCCGAGCGCGCCGGTGTCGAGGTACTCGTCGAGCGCCGCCTCATCGAGTGCGGCCGCATCCTCACGTGCCGCCGCATCGCCGTCCGCCGCACCGCCGCGTACCGCGCGCGCGAGCGCAGCACCGTCCACCAACGCAGCCGAGAGCCTCTCGCGCAGGCGCTTAAGCACCGCAGCAGGCTCCTCGTCAACCAAATCCATTTTGTTCACGAACACAAAGGCGGGCACGCCGTAGCGCTCGAGAAGCTCCCAGAGGGTCTCGGTGTGACCCTGCACACCGTCTTTTGCCCCCACGACCATGATGGCGTAGTCGAGCGCCTGAAACGTCCGCTCCGCCTCTGCAGAAAAATCAACGTGCCCGGGCGTGTCGAGCAGCATGAGATGGGCGCCCGCATGGTCGAGCGCCGTCTGCTTGGAGAAGATGGTGATGCCCCGGGCGCGCTCCATCGCGTCGGTATCGAGGTGGGCGTCTCCGTGGTCGACCCTGCCCTGCCGCCGGATGGCGCCCGCATGGTAGAGCATCGCCTCGGCAAGCGTCGTCTTGCCGGCGTCTACATGGGCAACGAGGCCCACCACCGCGTTGATTGCGCTGCGAGCCTGCGCTTCGTTACGCATCCTTGCCAAAGAAGCGCTCGATCTCAATAGCCGCCGTCTCGGGGCCGTCGGAGCCGTGGATGACGTTGGAGTTCACGTCGATGGCAAAGTCGCCGCGGATAGTGCCGGGGGCAGCGTCGAGCGGGTTGGTCGCACCCATGATGGTGCGCATCTTGCCAATGGCACCGAGGCCGGAGACGACCATCTTCACCACCGGTCCGCTCGTCATGAACGCGACGAGGTCGCCAAAGAACGGCTTGTCGGCGAGGTGCGCATAGTGCTCACGCACCACGTCGGCGTCGAGCGTGGCCATATCGAGCCGCTCAATGACAAGGCCGGTGCGCTCGATGCGCGTGATGATCTCGCCGATCTTGCGGTCGCGCACGGCATCGGGCTTGATCATGATGTAGGTCTTCTCAATCTCGGCCACGGGAGCTCCTTTCGCCGGGGCAGCCGCTGCGGGCGGCGCCCGTTCATGTCCTTAATCCAGTATGGCATAACGCCTGCGGAGCGCCTATGCCCTGATGTCACCTGTAATGAGCCTAAGAGCTTGAGGCGCCCCTAGAGCGCACCCATCTCCACAACGGGGGTGAGCTCGGCCAGGGCGGCCTCGTCGTTGACAAGTCCCTCTTCCACCCGCGCGAACTGGACCTCGACCGCAGAGGGCGCCGTACCGCCGCGCGTCGTGCGCGCCGCCACCACGGCGTCGATGTCGAGCGCGTCGGTGATGTCGCTGTCAATCAGGTCGCTCGCTTCGCGGAACACCTCAAAGGGCAGCTCGGAGATGTCGACGCCGCGATGCTCGGCCTCAAGCACCAGATGTCCCACCACCGCGTGTGCCTCGCGGAACGGCATGCCGCGCTTGGCGAGGTAGTCCGCCACGTCGGTCGCCGCCAGATGGCCGCGCGCCATGACCTGGCGCATCCTGTCGGCGTTGACCGTCCAGGTTCCCACCATCCCCTTCATGACGTTCAGGCAGGAGATGAGCGTGTGGGCGGCGTCGAGCGCGCCCTCCTTGTCCTCCTGAAGATCCTTGTTGTACGCGAGCGGCAGGCCCTTCACGGTAACGAGCAGCTGGACCAAGTCGCCCACCACGCGCCCGGTCTTGCCGCGGATGAGCTCGGCAAAGTCCGGGTTCTTCTTCTGGGGCATGATCGACGAGCCCGTTGAGAAGGCGTCCGAGAGGGCGATGAAGCCAAACTCCTGGCTCGACCACAGCACGATCTCCTCAGAGAGGCGCGAGAGGTGCACCGCCATGACGCTGCAGGCGTACTCAAGATCGAGCAAGAAATCGCGGTCAGAGACGGCGTCCATCGAGTTCTCGATCACGCGCGAGAACCCGAGCGTCCAGGCGGTCGCCTCGCGGTCGAGCGGATAGCTCGTACCCGCAAGCGCCGCGGCGCCGAGAGGCGAGGCGTCCGCCGCGTCGAAGGCGGCCTCGAGCCTGCCGAAGTCGCGCGCGAACATCCAGGCGTAGGCGAGCAGGTGGTGCGCAAAGAGCACGGGCTGGGCGTGCTGGAGATGCGTCATACCGGGAAGAACGGTGCCGCCGGCGTTGTGCGCGGCCCCCACCAGCGTTTTTCTGAGGGCGAGGTTTGCCTCCATGAGCTCCTTGGCAAGAGCCTTGGCGGCAAGGCGCGTGTCGGTCGCCACCTGGTCGTTTCGGCTGCGCCCGGTGTGCAGGCGCGCCCCTGCCCCGCCGATGCGGCGGGTGAGCTCGGCCTCGATCGACATATGGATGTCCTCGTCGTTGATATCGAAGGATGGTCGCATGCGCGATGCTCCCCGCAATATCCTGGCGGTAGAGCGCGCGGTCCACCGGCAGCGACGCCCCAAATTCCTGCGTCGCCTCCGCTACGTTCTCCTCAAACCTTCCGCCCCAAAGCGCCATGTCAAACCTCCCATGGTTCCCATTTGCACCGGTCAGTCCCTACCGGCATCGTCCTACTCGCCCGCTTCGCCCGCACCCGCGCACTGCAGTTTGCCCGCATCACGCGCAACCGGGAACAGGTCGAGAAACGCCGACGCCGAAAACGATTTAACTCTTGAGCGCACAAATGCCCGCTCGTCACGCGTGATAATGCAATCAACCATATCGCGCTCGGCAATCGCACGGATACAACCGTCCTCGAAATCCGGTTCGTCCGAATCGACGGCCATCGCGCACACCTCGATATCAAGCTCCACCACCGTGAAGGCGCGCATGAAAACCCGCAGCCAGTCACGTGCCGCCTGGTCGCCCTGCCACTTGCGCGCAAGGTAGTAGAAGTCCTTGAGCGACGATGCCGCAACGATCCCCTCGTACCGCCCCGAGACGACCTGCCTAAAGAGCTCGATAGCCGCCGCCTCGTCGGGACGGCCCGGCTCGGCGTAATCAAGCAGATAATTGGTGTCGAGCAGAAGCCTACGCATAGCGCTCACCCAACTCACGCTTCATGTCGTCGCAGGTAAGGTCACGCAAATGCGCGCTTTGAGGAGCGCGCTCACGCAGCGCCATCGCATAATCGAAGAGCTCCTGCCCGCCCGAAGGCACCCCATCCGAAGCGCCCTTCTCCTCTTGAAGGTAGCCCGAGGACGCGGACGGCCAAAGGCGGTCGTCTTGGGCAGATGCTGCCGGCAGAGGATAGTGCGCGTCGGGACCACGGTCATCTGAGTCCGATTCGGCCGACACAAAGGGAACGATCTTGAACAAGGGCTTGCTGCGTTTGAAGATCGTGAACTCGACCCCCTCGCGGCACACGCGCTCCGCAATCGAGGTGAGGTCGCGGCGCGCTTCAGAAAAACTGGCGGTCAACATGGCACACCTTCCTCTCTCGTTGCGGTTATCATACCATAGCTCAATCTATTAACGTTAACGTATATGTTCAGGTATACAAACGCGCCGCCGCATTGAGGCGACGGCGCGCGTATCTCGTGATGCGATCGTTGCCGAGCGGCTCCGTCGACTCCTTACGCGAGACCCGAGCCCGGACCCTGCATCCGCGACCAGGTGCGCGACTGCAGGCTGTGGAGCTCAATAAAGCCGGGCGCTGCCTCATGCGGGAAGATGTCGCCCTCGTCGTAGGTTGCGAGCGGCTTAGAGTAGAGGCTGTAGTCGCTGCGCACGCCGTCCATGAAGATGCCGCCGCGGCAGAGCTTGAAGCGCACCTCGCCTGTGACGTACTTCTGCGTGTAGGCGTTGTACGCGTCGATGGCGTGGCGGTTCTGCGAGTACCACAGACCGCGATAGACCGCGCTCGCCCACTCCACGTCGAGCTTCGCCTTCTCCTTCAGGGTCTCGTAGTCGAGGCAGAGCGTCTCGAGCGTCTTGTGCGCCTCAATGAGCAGAAGCGCGCCCGGGCACTCGTAGCACTCGCGGCTCTTGATGCCCACAACGCGGTCCTCAATCATGTCGAGGCGGCCGTAGCCGTTGCGACCGGCGATCTCGTTCGCCTTGATAATGAGGTCGAGGAGCTCCATCTCCTCGCCGTTGATGCTCGTGGGCACGCCACCCGTGAAGCCGATGATGACGGTCTCGGGCTCGGCCGGGCAATCCTCGGGGGCCGCGGTCATCGTCCAGATGTCATCGGGCGGGGTGTTCCAGGTGTCCTCGAGCACGCCGCACTCGATGGCGCGACCCCACAGGTTGTCGTCGATGGAGTAGGGCTTCTTCTTGGTGGTGGGCACGGGCACGTCGTGCGCCGCCGCCCATTCCATCTCGGACTCACGGGAGGTCAGGTCCCACTCGCGCACCGGTGCGATGATGGTAAGGTCGGGGTCGAGCGCGCGGATAGAGGTCTCGAAACGCACCTGGTCGTTGCCCTTGCCCGTGCAGCCGTGCGCCACGTACTTGGCGCCGTATTTATGGGCGAGGTCCACAAGGTGCTTGGAGATGAGCGGGCGCGAGAGCGCCGAGAGCAGAGGGTAGATGCCCTCGTACTTGCCGTTAGCCCAGACCGCCTTGGAGAGGAAGTCGCGCGCGTACTCGGCGCGCATGTCCACGGCCTCGCTTGCAATCGCACCCATGTCGAGCGCCTTCTGGCGAATCCACTCGAGGTCCTTTTCGTCCTGGCCGACGTTGCCGCAGATGGCAATGACGTCGAGATTCTTCTCAACCTGCAGCCACTTGATGCACACCGACGTATCAAGACCGCCAGAATATGCAAGAACGACTTTCTCCTTCTCCATAACGCCCTCCTGTGCTCGTAGTAATATACGCGAATTTGCATATTTGAGGATATACATAACGCTTGTGTGTATATTACACGATTGCCTCGCAAAATTCGCGAGTTTCTCCAATCGGGCACAAAGCGGGCGGTTTTATTTCCGGAAGATAAACGGAGTGAGGCCCATGCAAGGCGCATCCCAGCAATAATGCGCGCCCTTGCGCCAAGGGACGAACGTAGGCGCGCGCCGCAGGCAAGCACGCGTTACAATCTCAAATAGGCCAAACCCACCAAGGAGAAACCGCATGCTCCCCTACGCGCAAGACACCGACCTCGCCTCAATCCGCCTCATCGCGTGCGACATGGACCGCACGCTTCTTGCGGACGATAAGACGCAGCCACCGCACATGGCAGAGCGCATCAACGCCCTTGCGCGCGCAGGCGTGGTCTTTTGCCCCGCGAGCGGGCGTCCCGGCCCCACACTTGAGGAGATGTTCCCCGAACACGCCCACGACATGGCCTTTAT
>CASELS010000101.1 GCA_949288855.1 uncultured Collinsella sp.
TTCGGGCAAGTCGCTGCTTGCCACCATCGTGAAGAGCGACACGGTGTTCGTGGAGCCGACTATAGACGAGCAGACCTATCTAATCCTTGTTCAACGTTATCGTGAGCTTGGAGGAGGGCCAGGACCCGGGTCAGAGCCAAGTGCTCCTTATGACCTCAAAGGCTACATTACGGCAATCGACACGGGGCGCATCGATACTGACTACATGAATGCCAACTTTACCAAATGGCTCAAAGCGCTCGCTCAGGGGAACGAGGAACTAGAGAGGGCGGAGAAGGAGCTTCACCGCTCTTTCGCGGCGCTCACCCGGGACGAGCAGAAGATCGCCGAGGTATTCCTCCATGATGTTCAACGCGGTGACGTAGTGCCCGAGGAGGGCATGACGTTGCGCGACTACATTACCGTCTATGCCAAACAGGCGAAAGACGATCAGTTTGAGCGGGTCTCGGAGCTTCTCGGATGCGACAAGGGCCTTCTCATCGAGATGTGCAGCGCTGACTTGCGCGAGGACAACCTCAACGAGTTCGGGCGATTTGATCGGCTTAAGAAATCCGTCGACGTGTCTAAGGCGCGCGCCTACTTCGAGGAGAAGGATGGCACGTCTCTGCCCCCGTTCAAAGTGAATATCCTCGCAGCCAATCTGCTCAAGCATTTCGTGCTTAACGGCGGAGTGGACATTGCCTAACCCGGCGGTTCATTAGCCCTCATCAGCGTGAGCCAGAAGGCTGACGGAGGATGGTGAACATGGTAGGGACAATTAATGGCGACACGCTGCTTTGTACGTATTACGCTCAATGGATTCAGGTTTACAAGGCTGGTGCGATTCGCGATGTGACCATGAAGAAATATGAGCTGTCGCTGAATTGGCTCAAGAAGTTGGCGCCTAATCTCAGGCTGCGAGAACTGGATAGGACCGAGTATCAGAGGCTCATCAACGGCTATGCCGAAGCGCATGAACGGCAGACGACGATGGACTTCCATCATCAACTCAAGGGCGCCATTCTTGATGCGGTCGACGAAGGCCTTATAGAACGCGACCCTACGCGCAAAGTGATAATCAAGGGGAGAAGGCCTCGACGCAAGAAAGTGAAGTACCTCAATCAGTTTGAGCTTCATGCCATACTCGAGGACTTGCAGCTTGGAGATTCTCCTGACTGGGATTGGCTGATTCTTCTAGTAGCAAAGACAGGGCTTCGTTTCTCCGAGGCGCTGGGGCTTACCCCGGCAGATTTCGATCTTGCCCATCAGACACTCGAGGTAAACAAGACGTGGGACTATAAAAACGGAGGCGGGTTCGTCCCCACGAAGAATGCCTCTTCTGTGCGAAAGGTCCAGATGGATTGGCAGTTGACGATGCAGCTGGCATCTCTGCTCAAGGAGCTTCAGCCCGATAAGCCTCTGTTCGTGCATGGCAAGGTATATAACTCGACGGCAAACGGCGTTCTGGCAAGGCATTGCAGAAATGCCGGAACACCGGTTATCTCTGTTCACGGCCTGCGACATACGCATGCCTCTATCCTGTTGTTTGCGGGGGTATCCATCGCGAGCGTCTCAAAGCGCCTCGGGCACGCCAGCATGAACACTACGCAAGAGACGTACCTCCACGTAATTCGCGAGTTGGAGAACAAGGATGTCGACATCATAATGCGTGCGATTTCAACGCTCATGTAAGGACTGTTTTGGCTACGCGCTGATGAGGGCTGCTTTACTGGTAAGCTGAGCATGGTGCTGATTTACGGTTGGGGGCTTTGCGATGGCGATTCCAAAGTATGACGAGCTGTTCGAGTACGTACTGCGGTTTCTTGCAGATGGGGCGGAGCACTCCGCGGCAGAGATGCGGGCTTCCATCGTTGCCGAGCTCAACTTGACCGAAGAGGAGCGCAACGAATATCTTCCTAGTAAGCGCCAGCGAGTAATCGATAACCGTATTGGCTGGGCTCGCACCTATCTCAAAAAAGCCGGTCTCATGCATTCGCCCAGGCGGGGCTGTTATCAAATCGACCAAGCAGGAGTAGACGCACTTGCTTCAAACTGCCCTATAGATAACGATTATCTTGCTCGCTTCGACTCCTTCCGTGCGTTCAAGGAGGAAAGTCGCGGCGGTGAAAAATACGTCGGAGCGGATTCAAATGATGGAAATGCGGATGGTGCGCAGTCTGAGACTCCTGATGAGGCTCTAGCTCAAGCATATGAAGAGATTACTGCCCAACTCGCTGACGAGATCCTAGAGGAAGTCATGAAGCTCACTCCCGTCGCTTTTGAGCGCATGGTGCTCGACCTTATGGCAAAGATGGGCTACGGTACGCTCGAGACACCTGCGAGGACAACCCCAAAGACAGGCGACGAGGGGATTGACGGCGTCATCATGCTCGATAAGCTCGGCTTCGATCTCATTTACGTGCAGGCAAAGCACTATGCGGTAAATCATGCCGTTGGGAGACCCGATATCCAAGCCTTCGTCGGCGCAATTGCCGGTAGAGGAGGAAAGGGCCTGTTCGTTACAACATCGCAGTTCTCCGCTCCCGCGGTCGCCTATGCCAAGATGCAACATATCGTATTGATTGACGGACAGAAGCTCGCGCATCTTATGATTGAGAACGACTTTGGCGTTGCGACGAAGCAGACGTTTTCTATCAAGGCAGTAGACTCCGATACATTCACCTCTTACGTGGAGGAAGAGTAAGGGGCGACCTTCTAGGTTATTTGTGTCCCGTTATGCTTGCGATTTGTGCGTGCCGATGGAGGTCGTGGCTAACTATGTGCCAGCGAATGTGTCCGCTCACCGTTGAGGAGGCGGAGGAAGCGCTCGATGCCCGTCGCGCGACGGGCCGGGCGCGTCTGGATGCCGCCGATGAGGACTTCAACCCTGCGCGCGATGCGTGGCCGGAATCGCTCGTGCCCGCCTACGTGCCCGGGGAGGACGGCGCACTCGCCACGGTGTCGCTCATCTGGGGCTTCGAGTCCCCGCGGGATGGGCGTCCCGTCTTCAACACGCGCCTCGACACAGCGCTCGCCCAGCTTGAGCGCGGGCGTGGCCTCTGGCTCGATGCTATCTCGCACGGCCGCTGCCTTGTGCCGGTGCGTGCGTTTTACGAGGGGCATATGACCGAGCGCGTGCCGAGTGAGCGCACCGGCAAGCCCGTGCGCCGCCAGTACCGCTTCCGCCTGCCGGGCGCTCGCGCCTTTTTGCTCGCTGGCGTGACGGAGGGCGGGCGCCTCTCCATCGTCACGACCGAGCCCAATGCCGCGGTCGCGCCCGTGCACAACCGCATGCCGCTCGTGCTGGGGCCGGGGGAGTCTGCCATATGGCTCTCGGGCGATTTTGCGAGTCTTGCCGACCGCAGCCGCATTGCGCTCTCCTCTGAGGCAGAGCTTTGACCGTACCGGAGCACCCAGAGGAACAGCATGTTTATCTAAAAATACTGGGATATCAAAATAAATATGGTATACTGGCAGCGTTAACAGGGCATTTTGATGAGGGAGGTGCTTGAGCGTGGAGGACTTTGCCTACGAGGTCTCGCGCACGCGCGGACTGGTGAATCAACTTCTTACAACCGAGCTTGAGCGGCGCGGCTATGCGGGGCTCGCTCCTTCGCACGGCGACATTTTGGCGCAGTTGTTTGGTAGCGAGCGGATGCGCATGACCGAGCTCTCGCGCCGAATCAAGCGCGACCCCTCCACGGTGACAGCTCTTGTACGGAAACTCGTAAAGCTCGGATATGCCAAGACCGAGCGGGATGAGACTGACGGGCGTGCCACGGTGGTCCTGCTCACCA
This sequence comes from uncultured Collinsella sp., assembly GCA_949288855.1. Classification (GTDB taxonomy): domain Bacteria; phylum Actinomycetota; class Coriobacteriia; order Coriobacteriales; family Coriobacteriaceae; genus Coprousia. Next base: position 3,777 of record CASELS010000101.1, read on the forward strand.
AGCGTGGGCGCGCGCTCGAGCGGGATTTTGCCCAAATTTCAGTGGTTCTGCGCACTACGTGGATGGACGGTAATTCCGCGGAGGACCTTGCCACTGCCGTGCGCGTGCTTTCTGTTATGCAGCGCAACCTTCGTGCGGCAATTGAGCGCAGAAGCGATCCCCACAAGATCAAATGAAAGGATATGAACCATGTTGAACCAGCTCCACACTTCCATCAGCCGTCGTGGGCTTCTTGCTGCTGCGGCGGCGCTCGGTACTGCCCTTGCGGGTTGCTCGGGCGGTCAGGGCGCGGCGAGCGGTTCGGCTGCGGCCGCGGGCTCGGTCTCAGCCTCGGCTGACGGCGCACGAACGCTTCGCGTTGCTATGGAACTTGCCTATCCACCCTTTGAAACTAAGGACGATGCGGGCAACCCCTCG
>CASELS010000102.1 GCA_949288855.1 uncultured Collinsella sp.
CGAGAGGCCCTGCTGGTAGGCGCGCTCCTCCTCGTAGAGGCGGCCGAGCGTGGGGGCGTCGACGTTCTCGGCAAAGACGGAGAACTTGCCGCCGCGGAGCTGCGGGTCGATCATGAAGCGAACGAGCGGCTCGCCCACAAAGACGTACTTGCGCTTCTCGGCATGGGCCTTGACAAACTCGGCGACCTCACGCGTGAGCTGCGGGTAGTAGGGGGCCATGAGAGGGTCATCGTCGTTGGCAATGAGGATGGTGTAGAGCGCGGGCGCCGTGTTGACGCCGTTGATAACGAGGGTCTGGTCCTCCATCTCACGCACCGCCTGCTTGGCGAGCTTCTTGAAGGAGAACGGCGCCCGGCTGGCTCCAAAGATGCCCGCCACGTGGTCCTCGAAGATGTTCAGGAAGTTCACGGACGATCACCCTCCGCCAATTCTTTTCGATAACCCAAGAGATACATACAGATGAACAAGATTATAGAGGATAGCGCCCCTACAGCTAAAGCGACGGCAAAGGGCAGGGTCTGCGAGCTGGCATTTTCCACAGGGTTTGCAAGGCAGAGCTGCAAAACCACCATAAATCCCGCGCATGCATAGGCGCCTGCGAGCGCGCCTTTGCCCCCGCCGCCTTGGTAGCGATCCCAAAAGATGCTACAGAGCGCGGAGACGGCGGCGGCCGTTGCCGTGGCAAGCGCGATGCCCGCGATGACGTGGAAGTCGGCAAAGGCGGCGAGCGCCTCACCCGCCCCGAGCACGCCCCCCGTTGCGATTGCGGCGGTAAAGAGGGCAGAGACGATAGCGCCAATCGCGGTGGTAGACGCGGCGCACACCGGGTCAGAGAGGTAGCCGGCAAAGACGGCGATCGGCCCCGCCAAAAGGCAGGGGTTGCCTGTGAGGGCGCCTGCGGCAATGAGGGCGACAAAGGCGGCCGATGCCCCGGCGCTCGCTCTGCCCCAGACATACCACCAGCTAACGGTAAGGGCGATGAGGACAACGGCAACGGGCAGAAGGGGAAACGCCTCGGTCTGCTGGGCGATGGCAACGATAAAGCCGGTGGCGATAAGCGCGCTGCCGAGTTGCGGTGCCACAAAGGCGGCTCCACCTGTGGCAAACGCGATGACAAGGCCCGCCAGCGGATTGGCAAATCCGAGCATGGCGAGCACCTGCACCGAGGCGATGGCGACAGAAAAGCCCGCTATGCCTCCCGCGACGAGCGCCCGCGCCCGCGGCGTGCGACTGCCAAGCCAGCCCTTCTCGGGATCGAGAGGGATCTCGGGGCGTGCCTCGCCCTCTGTCAATGCGTCGGCGGCCTCTTCGTCGTCTGAAGTGAGCTCGGCGATGATGTGCGCGAGGCTACGCTTGCCCGCGCGCGCGTTGCCAAGGCCCGCAAGGAAGCGCTCGCCAAACTCCTCGACGCCTGCCGGCCGGTCCTCCGGGGCGGAGGAGAGCGCGGCGAGCAAGGCATCGGCAGCAAGCTCGGGAAGATCGGGCAGATACTCGATGGGGTCGGTCGCCCCTTCGCGGATGAGCTCGATAGAGGAGGCGGGCGTCTCTGCACGGAAGGGGGCCTCGGCGCAAAGGGCCTCGTACAGCACCGCGGCGAGCGCGAAGAGGTCCGCCCGCTCGTCTACGGCGGCGCCGATGAGCTGCTCGGGAGGCATGTAGCCGATGGTCCCGCCGCGCGCGTCGCCAAAACCCGCCGCGCGGGACAGTGTTGCCATACCAAAGTCGGCGAGCTTGACGTTGCCGCTGCGGTCGATGAGGACGTTTGCGGGCTTGACGTCGAGGTGCAGCACGCCGTTTTCGTGCGCATGCGAAAGCGCCTGGATGAGCGCGTCTGCCACGGCGGCTGCCTCGTCGTAGGTAAGCGAATGCCCGTCGACCCCCGCGAGGAACTCCTCGAGGGACATGCCATCGACGTATTCCATGACGAGGTAGGCATAGCCCTGGTCGTAGGTGAAATCGATGACCGAGACGATGTGCGCGTCGCTCAGCATGCTGGCGGTGCGTGCCTCGGCAAGCGCGGTGGCGTGCGTCTCGGCGGGGGCGCCGTCTGCGGCGGCTTCGGTGCCGGCGAGCGGCATGCGTTTGATGGCCACGCGGCGCTGCAGGCGCGTGTCGAGGCAGATCTCTACGGTGCCAAAGGTGCCGCCGCCGCGCGTTTCGAGCGGGCGGTAGCGCTTGAGGAGCGCCGTCGCGGCGGCGCCTGCCTCGGGCATCTGCGGGGCCGGGCTGGTAGAACCAAAGGAGCGCGAACCGCGCCTGCCCAGTGCGGGCGGCTCGGGCGGCTGGGTATGCGGCACGTTATGTGACGAAAAGAGCGGCATGGCGGTTCCTGGTGCGTTTGGGGTGCGTATGGGCCATGGTTTTCTGCCATGATACCACGCTGCGCCATCTTGCCCGGCGCGCTGTCCGTGCGGGCGGGTATGATGAAGGGACCATTTCCCGCATGGCGGGTCCGAGTGAGGGGATGAGTTATGGATGCAGCTGAGCGCCTCGACGCCTACGATGCCTTTGCCGCGGAGGTCCGCGCAGAGCTTGCCGACGTCTCCGCGCGCATGGAGGTGCTCCGGTCTGAGAACAAGGTAAAGACCGCAACGTACCGCCAGCTGTTTGCCGCGCGCATCACCCTAAAGGACATCGACCGAAGGCTCGTCGCCCGGGGCCTGTAACCTCGCGTGCCTGCGCTTGCGTGATCATTTTGACGCCGAAGGAGACCATCTATGGAGTCGCTATATAGAAAATACCGCCCGCTCACCTTTGAGAGCGTCGTCGGCCAGCAGCATATCGTCTCCACCCTCGAGCATGCGGTGACCGAGGGCCGCCTCTCCCACGCCTACCTGTTCTGCGGCCCGCGTGGTACAGGTAAGACCACGATGGCGCGCATTCTCGCCAAGGCGCTGCTTTGCCAGAAGGCCGCTGCCGCGCGCGAGCAGGGGGCGAGCGGCTGCATGCCCGACGGGACCTGCCCGGAGTGCGAGCAGATTGCCGAGGGAACGCACCCAGACGTCTACGAGCTCGACGCGGCAAGTCGCACCGGCGTCGATAACGTCCGCGAGGAGATCATCGGCTCGGTCAACTTTGCCCCGGTGCGCGGCGCCTACAAGGTCTACATCATCGACGAGGTCCACATGCTTACCGTGGCGGCCTTCAATGCGCTGTTGAAGACGCTCGAGGAGCCGCCCTCGCACGTGGTGTTTGTCATGTGCACGACCGACCCGCAAAAGATTCCCGAGACGATTCTCTCGCGCTGCCAGCGCTTCGATTTCCACCGCATCTCCAACGAGGACATCGTGGGCCGGCTCTCCTACATCTGTGAGCAGGAGGGGTTTGCCTACGATGCCGAGGCGCTCGAGGTGGTTGCCAAGCACGCCCGCGGCGGCATGCGCGACGCCTTGTCGACGCTCGAGCAGCTGTCGGTCTTTGGCAACGGCTCGGTGACCATTGACGATGCGCGTTCGCTTTTGGGCGAGGTGGCGGGCTCGGTGCTCGCCGAGTTTGCCCGCGCCATCGCCGCGCGTGACGTGGCGGCGCTTTTTGCCCTCGTGCGCGAGCAGGTGGATGAGGGCGGCGACCTCATGGAGCTCACGCGTGATTTGATTGCGCATCTGCGCGACGTGTATATGGTGCGCGTTGCCGGGGCGCGCCGCGAGGTGGTAGACGCAACGTCCGAGGAGATTGCGGCCCTGTCGGACGAGGCGGCACTTTTTGAGGGGCCGGACCGTTTGGCGCGCACTCTGACCGTGCTCGATGACGCGGCGCTCGAGATGCGCTCCGCCGCCGATACGCGCCTGGTGCTTGAAATTGCGCTCACGCGCCTCGCTCGGCCGGAGTCCGACCTCACGCTTGAGGCGCTTGCCGATCGTCTTGACCGTATCGAGGCGCAGCTTGCCGCCGGCGTCCCGTCGGCGCCGCTCGACGCTGGTGCCGCGGCGGCGATGATGGGCCGGGCACAAACAAAAGCCCAGCCAGAGCCACGGGAAAACGTTCAGGTAAAGCCCCAGGCGATGCCGCAGCAAACGCCTCAGGCTAAGCCCCCCGTGGCGGCTCCGGCGAAGCCCGCGGCGGCGCCAGTGAAACCCGCCGTCGCAGCCCCGGTGAAACCCGCCGCGACGGCGCCGGCAAAACCCGTAGCC
>CASELS010000103.1 GCA_949288855.1 uncultured Collinsella sp.
CTTGGCGTCGGCGGCGGCGTCGGCCTCGGCAGCCTGCTTCTCCTCCGCGGCCTTGCGGGCCTTGGCGGCAGCGGCGGCGCGCTGCTTGGCGAGCTTGTCGCGCTCGGCCTTCATCTCGGGCGTGATGATCGTCATAGGAGCCTCTTCGGCGACGTTGAAGAAGTTGCCGCCAAAGTCGAGCTTCATGTTGGTGAAGTGCACGCCAAACAGGTCGTGCGTCTCGTTCTCGTAGCTAAACGCCGCGAAGTAGAGCTCCTGGATCGAGGGGACCTCGCTCTTTTCGTCGATACCGTAGACGCAGAGGTTGTAGGCGTTGTCGACCGTCTCGTCGTAGAACGTGTAAAGCAAATCGATGCCGGCCTCAGTGGTCTCGGCGCACATCTGGACAAAGCGGAAGCCCTCGTGCTTGAGCGTCTGCACGCGATAGAGCAGCTCGCCCAGCGGGACGTCAACGAACTCGGTGGTATACATCCGCGCCCTCCTTAACGGTTCTTCTCGGAGGCGCCCATCTTGGCGGCCTTCTCGTCGAGGATCTTCACGGCCTTGAGCACCGCGTCGATGATGGTCTCGGGGCGCACGGCGCAGCCGGGGGCGTACACGTCGACCGGGATCGCCTTGTCGGCGCCGCCGATGACGTTGTAGGCCTCCTTGAAGACGCCGCCCGTGCAGGCGCAGATGCCGCAGGCCACAACGACCTTGGGCTCGAGCATCTGCTCGTAGATGTGCTTCACCACGTTGACGTTCTGGTGGTTGATGGCGCCCGTGATGAGGAAGATGTCGGCATGCTTGGGGTTACCCGTGTTGATGATGCCAAAGCGCTCCACGTCGTAGAGCGGCATCATCGAGTCGAGCACCTCGATGTCGCATCCGTTGCAGCTCGATCCATCGTAATGGATGAGCCACGGTGACTTAGATGAATAGCTCATAGCTGCGCTCCCTTAGATGAACGGGGTGATGAGGACGTAGAACAGGTTCACGACGCCCACCACGAGCGCCACGAGCCACGCGCCGGACAGGCAGTTCTGCCACTTCATACGCGCGAAGTTGTTGTCGATGAAGACCTCGAAGAACCACGCTGCGAGCGCCGCCACAATGGCGATCACGATCGAGATGGGGTTGTCCCAGACAAAGAACATGCCGACCCACATGAGGAAGAGCACGCTCTCGCACCAGTGCATGATCTCGACCTTGGCGAGGGTGCGACCGGTCATCTCGGTGGTGACGCCCTTGACGATCTCCTGGTGCGCGTGGTGGCTGTAGGAGAGGTCAAACGGCGACTTGCGGAGCTTGATGGTGAGGATAAACATCAGGCCGAGGAAGATCGGGAGCAGCGGGATGATGATGGGCGACTCAATCTGGAAGAGACGCGCCACATCGAAGGACTGCGTTGCGGTGAAGAAGCCCACGGTCATGATCATGAGCATCGGCTCGTAAGACATAACCTGCAGGCACTCACGGTCGGCGCCGGTGTCGGCGTAGGGGCTGCGCGCCGAGTAGGCAGCGATGACCATAAAGAGCGTGGCGAGCGTCACAAGGAAGACGCACAGCAGCAGGTTCGAGCCGGAGATGAACATGCCGCCCGCGAGGATGGCAAAGATGAGCGCGCAGGTGACGTAGGCCTCGTCGACCGCGTTCACGCTCGCATCCTCTTTACCGAGGAGCTTGCGCACGTCGTAGTAGGGCTGGAGGATGCGCGGACCGACGCGACCCTGCATGTGAGCGGAGATCTTGCGGTCGCAACCGTCAAGCAGGCAGCCCAGGACAGGGGCGACGATGGCAAAGACCACGACGCCGATGAGGATGCCGATGAGGTTGGGGCCAACGAGCAGCACCGTGCGCTCCACAAAGAACGAACCGCCCACGAGGAAGGGCACAGAGAGGATGAAGCACGCGGCAAAAGCCATGATGATGATGCTCGTGCAGAGAATCACGCCAAGCGGGGCCAGGCGGGACTCCGGGAAGACGTCGGCCATGTACCAGTTGCGCTTGGACGAGGTCATGGTGCGGCCCATGGAGCCGTGATACTGGCGACCGTCGGGGTCGGTGCAGGTGCCGCCGAGGTAGACCGCAACGCGGCGCTTGTCGGTGGCGCGGCCCCACGGGGTCAGAAGCACGATGGCGATGAAGACCACGATCGCGGCCATGATGAGCAGGTTGTCGACGCCGATGAGCTGCGGCACCACCTGGTACACGCCCTCGAGGTACGGACCGACGACGACCTGGGAGATAACCGGGAGCAGCACGCAGCAGGCGAGCAGCAACACGGAGATGAAGCCGATGGCAGCCCACTCGCTCTTGTGCACGCCACCCTCGACGTTCTCGGCCTTCTGCGCCACGCCGGCGAGCTTGCCGAGCCACTTGGCCCAGAAGAAGAAGGTCGCGGCGGAGCCAAAGGCGAGCAGGATCAGGAACAGGATGTTGCCGGTCTCGGCGAAGGAGACGAGCGTTGCCCACTTGGAGATGAGCATACCGAAGGGCGCCACGAACATGCCCATGATGCCGAGCATCATGAAGCGCGTGAGGCGCGGCAGGCGGCTGAAGAGGCCGTCCATGTCCTCGATGTTACGGCTGCCGATGCGGTGCTCGACCGTACCGACGCACAGGAACAGGACGGACTTGGAAACGGTGTGGAAGATGATGAGGAAGATGGCCGCCCAGACCGCCTCAGCGGTACCCACGCCCGCGCAGGCGGAGATGAGGCCGAGGTTGGCGATCGTGGAGTAGGCGAGCACGCGCTTGGCGTTGCTCTGGGTGATGGCCATGAACGAGCAGAGCGCGAAGGTGACGCCGCCGATGGACACGACCATGGCAGACGCCGCCGGGTAGACGAGGTACAGCGGCGCGAGCTTCACCAGAAGGAAGACGCCCGCCTTGACCATCGTTGAGGAGTGGAGCAGAGCCGAGGTGGGCGTGGGCGCGACCATGGCGCCAAGCAGCCAGCTGTGGAACGGCATCTGCGCGGCCTTGGTGAGGCCGGCGATGGAGAGCAGCATGATGGGCAGCACGAGGGTCGGCGAGAGGTAGGAGTTCGCGACCGTGGTGAGCGAGGCAAGCGACAGCGGCAGGCCCCAGATCTGGATGATGAGGAGCGCCACGAGGAACGCGATGCCGCCGATCATGTTCAGGATGATCTGGCGGAAGGAGTTCTTGATGGCCTCGGGCGTACGGGTGTAGCCGATCATGAGGAAGGAGCACACCGTGGTGATCTCCCAGCCCGTGAACATCCACTCGAGGTTATCGGAGAGGACGATGACAAACATCGCGGACAGGAACAGGAACATGAGGGCCGCGAAGAAGTGGCGGCGGTCAGGGGCGCCTGCCGGCTCATGATGCTGGAAGTCCTTCATGTAGCCCAGCGCGTACACGCAGATGGCGCTGCCGACGAGGCCGACGATGAGCACCATGATGACCGAAAGCTGGTCAAAGTAGATGGGCGTGGTGAGCATGTGCTCGGCGCCGTGCGGAAGCGTGAGGTTGGCGAAGTAGATGACGCCGACCGTCTGCACGAGGCCGATAACAAGCGCGAGCTTGTTCTTGTAGCGGATCGAGAACCAGAGGATCACCGCGCAGAGCACGATGTCGACCGCCGTCATCACAAGCGTGATGATGAAGCTCGTCTCCTGCGGGAGCTCGTACACGGTGTAACCGCCGAGCAGGTGCTGGAATGCGAAGATCGCGGACGCAACGCCCGTGATGCCCGCAGCCGCGATGGTGATGACAGCGCGCTGGCTCTCGCTCCTAAAGAGCATGAGCGCAACCGCGGCCACCAGAGGTGCGGCGACGAGAAATGCGATGAGACCCATAGCTTTTCCCCTCTTGACCTGAGATTCGAGCGCCTCTGCGCTCGAGCCAATATCCGCATTATTGTAACGGATATGCACACACACTTCGCCCACAAATGGCTGCTTCCGGGCGAGGGCGAGCCCCGTGGCAAATGCGCGCCTCCCTGTTAACAACCGATAGATAGGTATTGCACTTTAGTCTGGTAAAGAGTATGCTGCTGTCGTTTCGTAATTCACTTTAGTTTAGTAAAGTTCTTTCTGGAAGGAT
>CASELS010000104.1 GCA_949288855.1 uncultured Collinsella sp.
AGCGCGCCATCTACCTCTCCGGCGCCCGCTCGACTGCACGTGAAACCGAGCGCGCCGCACGATTCCGTCACGACCAGCGCAACCATCTGCAAGTACTGAGGGGCCTTGTCGCCCAGGGCGACACCGAACGTGCGCGCTCCTACGTGGCAACGCTCCGGCACACCCTCTCTCAACCCGCAGGCGACACCCTTGGGGACGGGCGCGAGGTGAGTACCCGTGAATAGCCTCATCGTCCTTGGAGCCATAGCCGTCGGTGCACTCGCCGTCTCCGCCATGTACTTAATGCACCTGCTGCGCGCGCTGCCGCTCTCGCGACGCCTCCTCAACCTGCTCATGCCCGCAAGCCAGATTGCGTTTGTCGTCTGCGCGTACTCGCTGCGCCCTTATTTTGCGCATTGGCAAACGATGGCGCTCTCCGCTGCCCTCATGGGCATCGCTTGCGCCGCGCTGAACCCGCTGTTCTTCCAAACCCTGCTGGCGGCCGAGCGCGCGGACCGCGAGGCGGAACGGGCCGAACTTCTTGAGGGACAGATTGCCGCCCAGAAGCACTACGACCTCCTCATGCGCCGCATGCGCAACGAGGCGGACCAGGTGCGCGCCGACCTTGACCGCGAGCTCGCCGGCATCGAGCGCGCCCTCGCCGCGGGCGACACCGACGCTCTGCAGGCGCACCTCAACGGTGCGACATCTGCCGTGCGCACCCCCGAGGCGCTTCGCTGTGCGCACCCCGTCGTCGCCGCACTTCTGGACGCCAAGGCCGTATGGTGCACCGACCAGCACATCGAACTCTCAATCTCCGCCGAGGTACCCGTTGACCTTTCCACGCCAGACGTCGAGCTCTGCGCGCTGTTTGCCAACGCGCTCGACAACGCCGTCAACGCTGCCTCGGCGCTGCCCGAGGGCGAGCGCTGGATCAAACTCGCCGCCCGCCCCGCGCAGGAGTACTTCCTGCTCGAAGTCGAAAATGCCTGTGCGCCGCAACACGCAGAGAGGTCAGCGCGAAGCCAACGCGCCGCCACGCCGGACGCGCTTCCTCGCCACGGTCTCGGCCTTTCCATCATGCGCGAAATCGTAGAGCGCCACGACGGAAACCTCACCTGCACGCGCGATGGGGATACCTTTTGTCTGAGCGCCATCTGGAAGCTGTAGCGCGACGCCCGAAACCGATGCTGCTTCATTAGCTACCTGTTCTGCAAAACGTCTTTTCCCAGCTAAACGCCATCGCCATAATAGTCCCCACTATGGCAATACCATGCTTTTGCCCCATGCTGGGCAAAAGCGAACAGGGAAAGGATGGGATGATGAGATACAGGAAGGGAGCTCAGCGCATCGTTTCGGTCGTGGCCTCGCTCGCGCTCGCTACGTCGGGCATCGCCGTCTGCCTCGCGCCCGCCACCGCATGGGCGGAGGATGAAATCGAGACGCTCGCCGTCGAGGCGGAGACGGACGTCGCCGATACGCTCGCCGCTGACACCACGACGCCGGGCACCGAAGCCAACTCCGAGGGCGCCCAGAGCGAAACCGAGACCACGCCCGAGGCGGAAACTGATGCGACCGCAACGTATCTGGTGTGGTTCCGTCTGGGCGACTCCTACGGTGGGCTGAGCGATTTTAGTGCCGATGTCGACCTCAACCAGGGCAAGACCCTAAGCGATCTTATTGCGGAGGAGAAGGCAGACGGCCTGCCCTATGAAGCCGGCTACATCGAGATGTTTGGTGATGCTTCCCTCCACCGCTTCGTAGGCTGGGAGTCCACGGTTCCCCTCGACGAACCCCTTGAGGCGTCCGACTTCGCTCCAACGACGGACAACAAGTACTACTCGCTTGATATCAACGCCATCTGGGAGGACGTAGATGCTGTCGACCCCTGGATGCCAAACAGCGACCGACTGCTCCCCTACACCATCGGGCGTCCTGACGTTCCCTCAAAACCCCGAGCTCGGTGAGTGGTACCAGCTCACGGTGAACAAGGCGGACGGCATGACGCTCGACGTCCCCGGCGGCAGCGCCCCCTGGACGATGACTATCGACGCGTGCTATCTGGACCCCGACGATCCTCTCTACAGCCCTGAGCCCAACTCAGGCGTGTACTTCCTGCGCGGCGACCGCGGCGGTGACTACTACACGAGCCTGCGGGTCTCCTATCCTACCGACAAGGCGCTCTCCTACCAGCTCAACGGTACCGGCACTATTCTGCGCACGGGCGGTCCGCAGGTGCTGAGCATCCAGCTCGACTCCCCCGCGACGCTCGATCTGACGCTTTCCGGCGAGACCGTCATCACCAACGCGCAGGGCGCTACGCTCACGCACGCCGTGAGTGGCGCTGGGGCCGCTGAGGGCATGGGCGATGACGGCCTTTGGAGCATGCTCTCGCTCGTAACCAACTGGCTCGGCGAGGATGCCGCAGCGGCGGCGGGCAACGCCGTGAACACCGCCATCCAGGGCGTCACCACGATGTATGTCTATGACATCCATCTTGAGGACCCCTATGGTGCTGAGTTCGCTATTCCCGCGGGCGACCAGGTGACGGTCACCCTCCCCATCCCCGAGAAGCTCTCCGCCGAGAACCTGCATGTATTCCATGTCGCCGACGATGGCACGGTGACGGACATGAACGCCACCGTGGATGCTGCCGCGGGCACCGTGAGCTTCACGACTTCGCACTTCTCAACCTTCGTGCTCGCCAATGTCGCTCCCCAGCAGACGACGGCCACGAACGCCGGCGAAACGCTTACCGCTACAGGCGACGCCTCGCTTATCGTCTGCGCGGGCGCCGCGCTCTCCGGTCTTGCGGGCGCAGGTCTCGTTGCCATGGGCTTCAAGCGCCGTCGATAACCAGCGCGCACAGCCCTTCGCTGTAATGCAGCCGGATTGCACTCTCCAGGTGCAATCCGGCTTTCTTTTTTTGGCTTTGTGGTCAAAGAGCCCCGCAGAATAATAAAAGACCCCTGATTGAATGCGCGTGATACTCCTCGCAGGCTCAGCTCATAGCCAAATTCGCGCATGGGAGCACATTTTTAGTTCCAAAATGGGCCAAAATCCACCCGACCGTGCCTGTCAAAGCTCTTCGCAGCACCCTGGTCGCATGAACGATAGGGGGTTATTTATTATTCTGCGGGGGTCTTTGACCATCAATCTGCGAAAGCGCGCGCTAGAGCACGAGCAGCCCTAGGAACAGCATCACCGGCATGGTCACCATCGAGAGCAAGGTCGAGATGGAGACAAGTCCCGCCCCAAAACGGTAGTCACCGCCAAACATCTGCGAGAACATGGCGGTCGTAGTGCCGCAGGGCGCTGCGAAGGCAATCAGCATCACAAGCTTGGCTTCTATCGGCACCGGTAACGGAGCCAAAAGTGCAATGGTGAGCAAGGGAACCACGATGAGGCGGATGGCATTTGTAAGATAGACGTTCTTATTTCGCAGAATGCCACGGAAATCGGTCTCCGCCAGGTAGCTTCCCAGCACAAGCATGGCAAGGCCCGTGTTGAGGTTCCCCATATCGACAGCGGTGACCTCGAGCACACCCGAGAGGTTGACCGAGCAGAAGAAGAGCACGATGCCCACGGCCACCGCAATCACCGAGGGATTCGTGAGCACCTTACGTGGCGACATGAGACTCTTGTCCTGTGACACGAGCCAGATGCCGTAGGTCCATGAGATGGGAACCTGCGCAGCGATAGCGGCGGAGACGTAGAAGACATACTCTTCGCCAAGCACACTCTGCACGAGGGGAATACCGATAAACCCCATGTTGGAGATCATGATGGCAAACTGGGAGATGCGTTGGTGGTCCCGGTAGACGAGCCAAGCGATGGCAGCAGAGCCCAACGTGAGGACCACGCAGAGCACCGCACAGATGCCTGCGTTTATAAGCTTGTCCCACGAGAAATCCGTAGCAAGCGAGTTGACCACGACTGCCGGCGTGGCCACGTAGACGGCAATGCTCGCGAGCTGCTGGGCGCCGGCGCGGTCGAGGTAACGAGCGGCATGGAGCGCGATACCGATGCCCATCATGAGAAACATGGCCACCGTCTGCGTGACCATAATCGACATCGTCTGCCCCATATCCATACGCTAACCCCCTTTGCCTGCCCTTCCATTGTACGCATTTGGGGACGGGGTCGTTTTATGCGCACATGCCTAAAACGACCCCGTCCCCAAACACGCGTGCCAAGGGCGGCGCGCCCGGTTGCCCGAACGCGCCGCTCGATGGCTCAAAACGAACCCGTCCTTAAACGATGTTGCCTAAACGATGTTGAGCTAAGCGAGGTCCTCGCCGTTGGTGGCAATGACCTTCTTATACCAGTCGAAGGAGTCCTTGCGCTCGCGATGAAGGTCGCCGTTGCCGTCGTTGTCCTTGTCCACGTAGATGAAGCCATAGCGCTTCTTCATCTCGCCCGTGGAGGCGGATACCAAGTCAATGCAGCCCCACGGCGTGTAGCCGATAAGGTCAACGCCGTCCTCGATGGCCTCGGCCATCTGCTCGATGTGCTTGCGCATGTAGTCGATACGGTAGCTGTCGTGGAACTTGCCGTCCTCGGCACGCTCGTCCACCGCACCCAGACCGTTCTCCACGATCATGAGCGGCACGCGGTAGCGGTTGTAGACGTCGTTCAGGTAATAGCGCAGGCCCTTGGGGTCGATCTGCCAGCCCCAGTCGCTCGCCTCCAGATAGGGGTTCTTCACACCGGAGAAGATGTTGCCGGCCGCCTTGGTGGCCTCGGGATCGGTAGAGACGCAGCTCGACATGTAGTAGCTGAACGTGTAGAAGTCAACTGTGCCGGCCTTGAGGGTCTCGGCGTCACCCGGCTCCCAATCGAGCGTGACGCCCGCCTCCTTTAGGATGCGCTTGGCAAAGGGCGCGTACTCACCGCGAACCTGCACGTCGCCGCAGTAGTAGTTGCCCTGGTAGAATGCGCGCTGAGCAGCAAGCTGATCATCGGGGTTGCAGGTGTAGGCGTAGGGCATGTTGCCCGCGATCATGCAGCCGACCTTGTTCTCGGGGTCGATCTCGTGCGCAGCCTGAACGGCCTTGGCGCTCGCTAGGAACTGATGGTGCAGGCCGCAGAAACGCTTGGTGCGGTCCTCGACGGTCTCGTTGGGATCCATGAACATGGTCGGGCCATCCTCCTTGGGGAGGATGCCGAGGCTCATGTAGTCGCCGAACTTCATGAGGCCGCAGTTAATCTCGTTAAAGGTGAGCCAGTACTTCACGAGGCCCTTGTACTCGGTGAAAAGCGTCGTCGCGTACTTCACGTAGAAGTCGATGACCTCACGGTTTGCCCAGCCGCCGTACGCGTCGCACAGGTGGAACGGCATCTCGTAATGCGAGATGGTGACAACGGGCTCGATACCCTTGTCCTTCATGTGCTGAAGGATGCCGCGATAGTACTCGATGCCCGCGCGGTTGGGCTCGGCGTCGTCGCCCTTGGGGAAGATGCGCGTCCAGTTGATGGAGAAGCGGTAGCACTTGAAGCCCATCTCGGCAAAGAGGTCGATGTCTTCTTTGTAGTGGCAGTACATGTCGATGGCCTCGTGGCTGGGGTAGTAGGTGCCCTCCTCGATGTCATGCGTGTAGCGCCGCGGCGTGTCGACCGTACCACCCGTGAGGTGGTCGGAGGTGCTATCGCCCTTGCCGTCGGCCTGCCAGCCGCCCTCGCACTGGTTGGCGGCCGTCGCGCCGCCCCACAGGAACCCTTCGGGGAAACGTGCCATGTAAAGCTCCTTTCAAATCTGCACTGCAGAGCAGAAAATACCCATCTCCGCGCGTTCGTTTCGCTTGGGACGACGAACGGGGGACGTCTTTCGGCGAGCGCCCGCACGGCGCCGCGCGGCGCCGCGCTGTCCGGCGCAAGACGGCGACGCGGTTCC
>CASELS010000105.1 GCA_949288855.1 uncultured Collinsella sp.
CTCCTCCGCGCGCTCAGTATCGAGGTTCACCACGGCGTTCTCGCACTGCTCAAAGATGCGAAGTTTACTCTGGAAGTAGTCCTCAAACGTGGGGTGCTCGATGGGCGAGATATGGTCGCGCCCGATGTTCAGAAAGCAGGCGATTGCAAAGGGAACGCCGAGCACGCGGTCGTACTTGAGGCCCTGGCTCGACACCTCCATAAGCATCACGTCTCGCCCGGCATCCACGGTGTTACGCAGATGAAGCCACAGGTCAGGCGCCTCGGGCGTGGTGTTGTGGCTCTCAAACGCGCGCACGCCGTCGTCCGTCTCAATCGAGCCCAGAATGGACGGTGTCACGCCCGCCGCGCGCAGGATGGAGCGCAGCATGTAGGCAACGGTCGACTTTCCCTTGGTGCCCGTGATGCCCACAATGGTGAGGGCGCGCTCGGGATGCGCGTAGATGAGCGGCGCCACGAGCGCCATGGCACGGCGAACCTCCCCCTGATGCACTACGACGCAAGGCACGCCCGGTGCTTGAGCGGAGAGCTCTTCGAGCCGCCCGTTATCCTCGCAAAGATACGCAACGGCGCCGCGGCGCACGGCATCCGCAAGAAACGCGGGGCGAAACGCGGCGCCCTTGCAAACAAAGAGGTTGCCCGGGGAGACCTCGCGCGAGTCGATGGCCATCCCGTGCACCTCGGTACCCTCGTCTCCAAAAACGCGCGCCTCTATGCCTCCCTCACCAAGAAGGGAAGCAGCCGCGCGCAGCGAGACGGCGGGAAAACGATCGATAGCAGGCAGATGCTCACCCATGGTAGCCTCCAGATGGCTGTTGATCATGAAACGCGGCCAAAACGCGACCTCGCCCTACATAGAAGTATGCGGCCGGAAGCGTATCCCGACCGCATGAATGGCATCCGAACATCGATTGTTCCGCACATCACCACATTCCGCACATCGCGGAACACGGGGCGCGATTACTCGTCGATGAAGTAGCGCTTATACCAGATGAGGAACGTGAGCGCGGTATAGATCTTGCGCTGGTTGAGCGCGCGACCCTCAAAGTGATCGTCGAGCATCTGCATGAGCTTGCCCGTATCGAAGAACTCCGACGCCCAAGGGGCCGTGAAGTACTCCTTCACGTAGTCGTAGTACTTCTGCTCGCGCAGCCAGAACTTGAGCGGTACGGGGAAGCCCTTCTTGGGGCGCGTCGCCCACTCGTCGGGAAGGCAGCGATTTGCCGCGTGGCGAAGCACCTGCTTGTTGCCGTTCTCGTTCACGCGGAAGCGTGCCGGCACGTGCTCGGCAAACTCCATGACCTTCTTGTCGAGGAAGGGCACGCGCAGCTCGAGCGAGTGTGCCATGCACATCTTGTCCGCCTTAAGCAGGATGTCGCCCGGCAGCCACATGTTCATGTCGAGGTACTGCTGCTTGGAGAGGGCGCAGAAGTTCTTCACGCGCCCATAGACCGGCGCGCAGAGCTCAAAGGCGTCCGGACCCTTGGCGTACGCGGGCTTGAGCACGTCGTCTGCCTCGTCCTCGCGGTAGACAAACGCCTGGCCCACAAACCACTTCTCGGGCATCTCGGCACCCTTGAGCAGGAAGTTCCTGCCCTTGAAGTAGTGCTTGTTCTCCACAAAGCGGCCCAGCGCACGGCGGATGGCGCGCGGCACGATGCGCTTGTAGCGCGCGACCTCGCGCGTGTCCTCGTACCATGCGTAGCCGGCAAAGAGCTCGTCGGCGCCCTCGCCCGAGAGCACGACCGTGACGTCCTTGGCGGCAAGCTCGGCCAAGAACCACAGAGGCACGCTCGAGAGGTTCGACTGCGGCTCGTCCATGTGGTACTGGATGTCGGCAAAGGCGTCGAGGCACTGCTCTTTGGTGAGCATCTCGCGGAAATTGTGGATGCCCAGTTTGGCCGAAAGCTCGGCGGCCTCGGTGGTCTCGTCGAACTTGTGGCCGCCGTCCGGCGTCTCAAACCCGACCGAGAAGGTGTCGTCGGGCATCAGGCAGGCCGTGATATAGCTGGAATCGACGCCGCCCGAGAGGAACGACCCCACCTTGACGTCGCTGATGCGGTGCGCCGCCACCGACTCGCGCACCCGCGCGTCGATCTCTTCGGCACATTCGTCAAAGCTCTTGGCGGTCTTGCGGCGGAAATCGGCGTCCCAGTAACGCTCGATGTGCAGCTGGCCGTCCTGGTAGGTGAACCAGTGGGCGGCGGGCAGCTTGTAGGTACCTTTAAAAAAGGTCTCGTTCATCGCGCTGTACTGGAAAGTCAGGTAGGGGCGCAGCGCTTCGGGGTTCACCTTGCGCCGGAAGCCGGGGTGCTCCAGCAGGCTCTTGATCTCAGAGCCGAACAGCAGCTCGCCGGCCTCAGTCTGGGTGTAGTAGAAGGGCTTGATGCCGAACATATCGCGCGCGCCGTACATCGTGCGGGTCTTGGTGTCGTACACCACAAAGGCGAACATGCCGCGCAGCATCGCCGCCAGTTTGGTGCCGTATTCCTCAAACCCGTGCAGGATGACCTCGGTATCGCAGCGGGTCTTAAAGATGTGGCCGCGCGCTTTCAGCTCGGTGCGCAGGTCCATAAAGTTGTAAATTTCGCCGTTGAACACGCAGACGACGGTGCCGTCCTCGTTATACATCGGCTGGCGGCCGGCCGCCAGGTCAATGATGCTCAACCGGCGGAAGCCCAGCGCCACCGCGTCGGCGGGGGTCTCGCCGCTCAGGTGGTAACCCTCCATATCCGGCCCGCGGTGGATGATGCGGTCCGCCATCTTGTGCAGGATCGCCTCGCGCCCTTCGCGCAGGCCGGTAAAACCAACAAAGCCACACATGGTCGTTTTGTCCTTTCGCTTGTTCCAACGTTCCTTATTCGGGTCAACAGGCAGATAGCCATATTACTATATTCTACCACAGCCCCTAAAAAATGAAAACCCCCGGCCGGAAAATTCCGCCAGGGGGCAAAACGGTTCACAAACGGTTCACAGCATATGCTTTTTGTGCAAAAGCCAGGCGATCACGATGCAGATGACCAGCGTCAGGCCCAGCACGATGCCAAAGCCGGCGGCGCTGCTGGCAAAGGGCATGCCTTCGGACGAGACGTTCATGCCGTACAGGCCGCTCACCACCGTGGGCACGGCCATCAGCAGCGTGATGCTCGTCAGGTATTTCATGGCGTTGTTCAGGCGGTTGTCCAAAATGGCGCTGAACAGCTCGCGCGTACCTTTAATATCGTCGCGGTAGATACTGGTCATCTCGATGGCCTGGCGGATCTCGACGATGACGTCGTCCAGTAGTTCGCGGTCGTCGGGGTACTGCTCCAGCCGCTTGTAGCGCGTCAGGCGGTCCAGCACCGTCGCGTTGGCGCGCAAGCTCGTGGCAAAGTATACCAGCGTCGACTCCAACCCGTGCAGTTCCACCAGGTCGCTGTCGCGCAGATCGCCCGAAAGGTTTTTCTCCAGCGCCTGGCGGCGGCGGTCGATCAGCCGCAGCTCCTGCTGGTACATCGTGGCCGCGCGGTACAGCAGCTGGTAGACGAACCGCATCTTTTTGCGGGTCGAGAACCCGCGCACCCGGCAGGAAGCAAAATCCCCGATCACCGGCGTCTCGACTGAGCACACCGTCACCACAAGGTCCTGCGTCAGCAGGATGCCCATGGGGATGGTGGAGTAGATGCCCTCGCCCGAGCCGGGCACCTGGTAGGGGATGTCCACGATGATGACGGTGTAGCCGTCCTCCAGGCTGATGCGCGCCGATTCTTCGGGGTCGGTCGCGGCAAACAGGTCAGAGGGCTCTAT
>CASELS010000106.1 GCA_949288855.1 uncultured Collinsella sp.
AGAAAAAGGCCCCCGGTCAGACCGGAGGCCGTATCATGCGCAAACCTAAGGGTAGGCGTGAGTGGCTACCGTCGACCGACCGTATTCGCATCACGCCACCACCAGTTGTTGAGAGCAAGGTTGGAGTTTCTCATGACCGGTGGCTCCTTTCGGTGAATCGCGGTGAGCCTTGAGGCCCACCCATCTGGTGTTGCGAGCACTATAGCACAGTAAAGCACCCTGTCGCCTGCGCCCGGTAAAGATTGCTGTTGTGTTACGCCGCGACCGGGCGAACGGCCCAAGGTGGCGCGCCCCTACGCGCGCGTGAGCGGCGAGAACTCGTCCACAATAAGGTCGAGGCAGCGGGGCAGCACGCGTGCACCAAACACGCCCGAAGCGCTGTCCACAAGCTCGCCGTCGAACTGCATGCCGAGCGAGGGCGAGCAGCGCACCATGACCTCGCGCGCCTGGAACATCTTGAGCTGCGGGCGGCCGAGGTTCTTGCCCGCCGGGTCGATGACAGCGGCAAGAGCGGTGGGGAGGAGCTGCACGAGCCCCACCGGCTCGATAACGGCGATGTCGAGAAGGCCGTCGTTCATCCGGCAGTCAGGAAAGAGGTTGATACCGTTTTGGATGACGGCGGTGTTGCCGATCATACACGAGATGCCGTCGAGCTCCTCGACCACACCGTCGTGCTCGATGGAGAAGTGGGCGACCTCGGGCTCGAGCGTGGAGAGCGCCGAGAGGAAGTAGGCGATCTCGCCAATGTCGCGCTTTGCGGGCGCCGCCTTCTTCATGATGGTGGCGTCAAAGCCCGAACCGGCGATGATGGTGAAACCGTGCCGTTGCGTTGCGCCCGACTCGTCCTGCCAGAAGAGCTCGCCCATATCGACCTGGGCGGTGCGCCCGGCGCGGCAGGCCGCCGCAAGGGCCGCGATCTCGGAGCCGTTGCCGATGTTGTTGAAGAACAGGTTCGCCGTGCCCGAGGGAAATACGAGCACGGGTACATGCGTGTCGCGCAGGCAGTCGAGGACGTTGGCGACCGTGCCGTCCCCGCCCGAGACGACCATGCGGTCAAAAGAGCGCGCGTCGCGCGTCGCATCCTCGGCCTCCATACCTTGGCCGATGAAGCGCATGACAACCTCATCGCCGGCGGCGGCGAGCGCGTGCTCGAACGCAAAGATCTCATCCGAGCGCGGACCCGACGCAAGATTGTGGATGATGAGGCACCGCATGGGGCGTTTCCGTTCCGACTCAAAGCGCGTATAGTTACATTGTCGTATCCTACCCCCAAGACCCATCACGATACCGAGGCCAAGGGAGAGCATGATTATTTCTACAGAGAGCGAGCTCGCGGCGTTCTGCGCGCGGGCCGCCGCGTTCGATGCGGTCGCTGTCGATACCGAGTTTCTGCGCGAGCGGACGTTCCATCCGCGCCTGTGCCTCATCCAAGTAGGCACTCCCGACGAGTCGGTCGCCATTGACCCCATTGCCCTCGAGGGGCACCTCGACCCGCTGGCTCAACTGTTTGTGAACCCCAAGGTCCTCAAGGTATTCCACGCATGCACGCAGGACATGGAGGTGCTGCTCCATACGCTTGGCGTGCTTCCCGCCCCCATATTCGACACCCAGGTTGCCGCGGCATTTTTGGGCGAGCGCCTGCAGATTGCCTACAACGGCCTCGTTCAAGCGTTCTGCGGTGTGACGCTCCCCAAGACCGAGTCGCTTACCGATTGGTCCCGCCGCCCGCTTACCGCCCAGCAGATCGAGTACGCCCTAGACGATGTCCGCTACCTCATCAAAGCGTACGGCACCATCTCCGAGCGCCTTCTTGCCGAGGGGCGCCTGTGGTGGGTGCTCGACGAGATGCGCCCGCTTATGGAGCGCTCGCACTACGAGACGGACCGACGCGATGCCTACAAGCGCGTCAAGCGCATCAACTCCTGCACGCGCAAGCAGATGGCGATCGCGCGCGAGCTCGCCGCCTGGCGCGAGGGCCGTGCCGAGAAGCTCGACATCCCGCGCAAGTGGGTCATGTCGGACGAGGTGCTCGTCGCGCTCGTCAAGCGCGCGCCCCGCGAGGTGGCAGACGTGAGGAGCGTGCGCGGCACCGAGCAGCTCGCCGACGGTGACATCCACGCCATCCTCATGGCAGTCGACCGCGGGCGGCGCTGCCCGGCGGATCGCCTGCCGCCCGCCCAGCATGCACGCCGCGCGCTCACCAGCGAGCTCGAGAGCGTCGTGGACCTCATGTACGCGCTTTTGCGCCTTGTGGCGGAGCGTTCCGGCGTGGCGACGGCCATGATCGCCTCGCGCGATGACCTCGCCGACTACATCGATCATCCCGAGCGCAGCCCGCTTCGCGATGGCTGGCGCTTCGAGCTGGTGGGCACGCGCCTCGACGACCTGCTCTCGGGCAACATGGGCCTCACCGTCAAGGATCGCCGCATCGAGATCCTGTAGCGAAGGACTGCAAAGAGGCGGGGCGTCTCGCCAACCTCGCCGTTACCAGAACCTTGTCCGCGCGTCGGGGTAGACTGGGTAGCAACCAGCACGGCGGGCGCGCGCCCGCTCTATA
The DNA here is from genome assembly GCA_949288855.1 of uncultured Collinsella sp. Taxonomy (GTDB): domain Bacteria; phylum Actinomycetota; class Coriobacteriia; order Coriobacteriales; family Coriobacteriaceae; genus Coprousia. The sequence continues at coordinate 2,558 of CASELS010000106.1, forward strand.
GATACGGAGGGCACATGACCGGATGGAACTTGACGGGAAAGAGCACCCGTCCACGTGCCGCCACAGAACCCTTGCCCTGGGAGCAGGGTGTTACACCGGGTAGCACCCCCGCGGCCGCTGCCGCCACCGCCGCAGACGGCGCGGGTGCTGCCGAGCGGGCGGAGCAGGAGCCAAATATCCTTACCGTGACGCAGGCGGTCGGCCTTGCGGGCGCGACCTTGGCGGAGCTGCCGCCCATCACGGTGCTCGGCGAGGTATCGGGCTTTCGCGGACCGTACGGCGCCCGCGGCCACTGCTACTTCCAGATAAAGGACGAGTCGAGCTCGCTGGAGTGCATCATCTGGGGCGGCGTCTACAAGGCGAGCCCCTATGAGCTCAGAAACGGCCTCAAGATGCGCTTCACGGGCAAGTTTGAGGTGTATGCCCGCACCGGCAAGATGAGTTTTCAGATCTCGCGCTTCGAGCCGGTGGGGGAGGGTCTCTTGCGCCAGCAGGTGGCAGCCCTTGCCGAGAAGCTGCGCCGCGAGGGGCTCATGGACGAGTCGCGCAAGCGCCCCATTCCCGCGTTCTGCACGCGCGTAGCGGTTGTGACCTCGCTTTCCGGCGCGGTCATTGACGACGTGAAGCGCACGCTCCGTCGCAGAAACCCGCTTGTCGAGCTCATCTGCGTGGGCTCCAAGGTGCAAGGCGAGGGTGCCGAGACCGAGCTCATCGAGGCGCTCGGTCGCGCCGCCTCCATCGAGCCCGCGCCCGACTGCATCCTGCTCGTGCGCGGCGGCGGTTCCTTCGAGGACCTTATGACCTTCAACGACGAGGCGCTCGCCCGCGCCGTCGCGGCGTCCCCGGTGCCCGTCATCACCGGTATTGGCCACGAGCCCGATACCTCCATCTGCGACATGGTGAGCGACCGCCGCTGCTCCACGCCCACGGCGGCGGCGGAGTCGGTGGCGCCCGCGGCAACCGAGCTCGCGGAGCTCCTCGCCACCCGTGAGCGCAGGCTCGCGGCCGCCTTGTCTGCCATAGTGGCAGATGGCAAGGCGGGGCTCTCCCGCGCGCTCGAGCGCGCCTCTCGTGCGATGGGGGAGCGTCTCTCGCGCGAGGAGCTTTTCCTGCGCGCGCTTGCGGCGCGCCCCTGTCTCACCCGGCCGGACGAGACGGTGCTCCGCCGCGCCGCGGAGCTCGAGCAGAGCGCCGACAGGCTCGAGGCGGCCATGG
>CASELS010000107.1 GCA_949288855.1 uncultured Collinsella sp.
CGCTACGCCTTTGACGTGTAGCGCCGCCGCGGCCCCTCCCGATCCCGCGCCACGGCGCCCCCGCGACGCGGCGCCCGCCGATGGGAGGACCCATGATCAGGGCCGTCATATTTGACATGGACGGAGTGCTCGTGCGCTCCGAGCAGTTCTACAACCAGCGCCGCTCCGACTTCCTGCGGCTTCACGGCATGGAGCTCCCCGCGGGCTTTGACGCCACGGGCTCCAACGACCGCGCCGTGTGGCGGGCGCTCGTGCCCGGCGACGAGGCGCTGCGCGAGCGGCTTCGCCTGGAGTACCTGACGTATGCGCGCGAGCATCGGCCGCCCTGGCGCGAGCTGCTCGCCCCCGGCGTGCGCGAGACGCTCTCCGGGCTCAGGGGGCGGGGCGCGGCGACCGCGATCTGCTCGTCGTCGCGGCGCGCCTTCGTGGAGGACTTCGTGGCAACGATCGGCATCGGCGAGCTGCTCGACGCCCTGGTGACGGGTGACGACTGCGCCGTGCTCAAGCCGGACCCGGAGCCGTACCGCTGCTCGATGGCCCGGCTCGGGGTCTCGCCGGAGGAGACGGTCGTGGTGGAGGACTCGCCGATCGGCATCAGGGCCGGCAAGGCCGCGGGCGCCTACGTGTGCGCGGTGCGGCAGGAGGCGGACGTCCTTCTCGACCAGAGCGAGGCGGACCGCGTGATCGACGGGCTACGCGAGGTGCTTGCCCTCCTTGGCGCGCCCCGCCCGTAGGTTGTGCGCAATCCCGTAAGTTGTGCGCACCGCCTAAGGTTATGCGCACAGTTGAGGCTTTCATATCCGCAGGCAGATGCGTCGGGCGAGAAGAACCTCGCGTCGCGGCGTGCGCATAACCTTCGCGCGTGCGCATAACCTACGGCGTCTTCATGTGTGCCCGCAGCCAAGACGAACCTCGCGCTGCAACGCAGGCTCCTTGCGCGGGGCGGACAAATTGTGGAGAAATAGAGGATACATAGATCGATTGCGCCCGAAACACTGGTGTCCGATAATTGGACCACCAAAAGCCATGACGTGGTCGTTACGACGCCCACCTCTCGTGAGACTGGATAGATTGATGGGAAAAGAATTCGAGATGCTCCCCGGCACTGTGGCAACGAGGGGATGTGGGCCCTTTGCTGGCTATGCCGAGGTTGCCAGCAATGCCGTTTCTGGCCGCGGCAATCCGGATATTACCAAACACAGGTTTTACTCGACGATGCAGTCGATTAGGCATCTTCAGGAAGAGGTGCGGAGAGTCGCTGACTCCGCCGCGCAATCTGCGAATCTCTAGCCTCCGGAGTTGGCCATGTCGTTACCGGAGGACGTTTGCGGCCTATTTGACCTCTATCTTCAGACGCTGGCCTATGAGATAGGCGAGCTGGAGCATCGCTGCATGTATTTTCAAAAGCTCGAGAAAGGTGAATGCTTCTCTCCGGAGAAGCTGGATGAGCTCTATAACCGCAAAGAGCAAATGCCCGATGATGTCGAAAAGGCAAATGAGGGCATTTACTACCGCTATCCTGAGATTCACAGCGAGATCAGAATGGCGCTCTCCCATATTGGCCGGGCAATTATCGGTCTCAGGAAGCAAAGTGACGACGCTTTTCGAGAGCGGCTCCTTTCAAATTCCGGAGAGGACAGAGCCTCGATTGAGGAGATTATCACGTCCTGCTGCGACGTTCCCCAAGAGGGTGACGAGCAGCTCTCGATAGATGAGGCGGAACAGCAGCTTATCGGCGCACAGAAACATCTTTTACGAGCATCGATGGATGCCCGCAAGGGACAATACGAGATAACAAAGAGCGCTGTGAGCAAGATGTTCGACTACAGCCTGAAGTATGGCGTCAATGGTCTCGATTCCGGCAAGTATATCTCCACCATCAGGGAAGCAATGGATAAGGGTCGAATTGCGTACGGGAGGGCAAAGCTGGCGGAGACCTTGGGCTATCACGATGTTGCTGCCGAGTTCTACGATGAGGCGCTCGAGTCGATCGATGAGGCTGGCAGCTATATGAACCTGCACGCGCCGTCCTTTCGCGAGGCTCGAAGCGAGTACCTCGAGTACCGCAAGAAGCTGATTAGGCGCACCGTGGTTAAAAGCCTGTTCGGTCTTGCCGTCTTTATCGGCGGTCGTCTGAAGGGATAGTAAAGTTGAGCTTCGCGATCGACGAGGATAAGGCGGGCATTGTCGAGGAAGACGAGACGCTAATCGAGCTGATGCGGTCTTCAGTTGTGGTCAATGCAAAGATTGCCAGTGCCGAGTCACTTGACTGCGGGTTCCCAAACGCGTCCCTCTATTCGATGTATCGGGCGTTTGACTATATTGCGGCGGCTTTTGATCCGAAGCCTCACTTCGATCAGAAGGGGGAGCTTATTACGGCACAGAGGTTCCTTAATGCCGCCGATGCGATGCTCATGGTTGCGTACCTGCATGCGTCGAGCATGATTGGTGACTACTACAAAGAATCCTATGACGAGCTGGCAAAACGGGTTGCATCCGTTGACGTTTCTGCCTATGAGCATGATTCGTCAGGTCCAGTTTGGCGCCTGAGGGAGGCGGAAAAGAGATACGAGCAGGTGGTCGCATCCTTTAAAGACACTATGATATATTATAGCGATGAATCGCTTGAGGATATGTCGGCGCGGGCGACTGCCGCAGATAAGAGCGAGCGTCGACGGCTCATGGACCTAGCTGATGAGTGGTCTGCAGCATGCAAGGAACGATATAACGCGACGTGTGATGCGCTCCCCATATTTGAGTCCGAGCAAACAAGAAGAGACCCAATCTTAGAGGGAGTTGAGAAGGCGGTCGATGCGATTGACACGGCTATTACGGCGTCAGAGGCAGCAGATTTAACCAGCGGCTTCCTAGGGTAGGACGATACGGGAGGCCTGCCCTCCTTGGCGCGCCCCGCTCGTAGGTTGTGCGCAATCCCGTAGGTTGTGCGCACCGCCCAAGGTTATGCGCACAGTTGAGGCTTTCATATCCGCAGGCAGATGCGTCGGGCGAGAAGAACCTCGCGCCGCGCCCTGCGCATAACCTTCGCGCGTGCGCATAACCTACGGCGTCCCAGCTTGTATAACAACATCCCCGCTCCCATAATATCTTGCCCCTCACAAGAAAAAACTGTGATATGGTGTATGCAATATTGCAGCTTTCTGTACGTAAGCTGTAGGGCAAGATGGAGGACGAGATGACAAGAAAAGAGCCGTTCAGCAAGGTGTTTGTTGCGCTCGCTGCACTGGCGGCCGCTCTTGTTGTGTCCCTTGCCCCCGCGCTCGCAGGCGCCAAAAACCTGGCGGGGGGGGGGGTCTCTCTGTAACGTCCGCTGATGGCGCGTCGGGCGCCGTCTACCGAGCGGTCCGCATCGCGGACGCAGATGCCCTGCCCATCGACGAGGCCTTTGCGTGGGAGAGCCTCTCCGGGCTTCAGCTAGACTCCCACGAACCCCTTCCAACCTATGACCAGGACGCCCCTGACGCCGCCGCGCGGGGCCGCGCCCTCGTGGAGGCCGTGAGCGACCGCGTCGCGGACGACGGCGACGGCTCCTTTGCCGCGCTGCTCGCGGGTCGCCTGGCCGACGAG
>CASELS010000108.1 GCA_949288855.1 uncultured Collinsella sp.
CCAAACGAGGCCTCGGCGCCCAGTCGCTCGACGACCTGCGCACGATTCCCTGGGTCTTCTCGTGGAGCCAGGCGCGCATCAACCTTGCCGCTTGGTACGGCCTGGGCTCCGCCTGCGAGGCCCTGGGCGATATCGACCTCCTGCGTCGCGCCTACGCCGAGTGGCCGCTTTTTGCGACGTTCATCGACAACATCGAGATGTCGATCGCCAAGACCGACGGCCGCATCGCCAAGATGTACCTCGCTCTCGGTGACCGTCGCGACCTTGCCGAGACCGTCTACCGCGAGATGCAGCTCACCCGTTCGTGGGTACTCAAGATCGTGGGTGACGAGTGGCCGCTCGAGCACCGTCGCGTGCTCGGCCGCGCCGTTCGCGTGCGTAACCCCTACGTGGACGCGCTCTCGCTCGCACAGGTGCGTGCGCTTCGCGTGGTGCGCGAGAACCAGGAAGAGCTCTCTGCCGAGGCCAAGGCCGAGTACCTGGCGCTCATCCTCTCGACCGTGACCGGCGTTTCCGCGGGTCTTCAGAACACGGGGTAAGGCACACCCGTAAACTCCCGGCGGATGCCCCGAAGCGGAAGGCCCCTGTCCCCAGCGCTCATGCACTGCGTGAAATCGCGCTGAGCACAGGGGCCTTCCCTTTCGGGGCATCCTGCGTTTACAGCTGTGCGCAAGGCGGTTGAGGAGATGCGCATTAGCTTATCGTTGCAGGTAGACGGCGCGTAAAGAACTCTTGACGGTTGATTTGGGCGGCGCGGGCGCGTTTGTCGGGGCCCTTTGATGGTACGATGCGATGCGACGTGGCATGGTCGTGGCCGTAAGGGTCGCATCGACGGAATCGAAGGGAGGCGGACGATGGAAATCGGGCAGCGCATACGCGAGCTCCGCGCGGGGCGTGCGATGTCGCAGGACGATCTTGCGGCGCGCGTGTACGTGAGCCGCCAGACGATCAGCTCCTGGGAGAACGGCAAAACCTACCCCGATGTCCAGAGCCTGCTTCTGCTCTCCGATATCTTCGACGTGACCGTGGACTCCCTTATCAAAGGAGACGTGGACACCATGACCGAGACCATCGACCGCGACGTTCAAACCATGAAGCGCTTGGGCTATGTGATGATCGTCTTTCTGCTGCTGATGCTGGTGGCGCTCAGCTGGCTTTCCGTACAGCTCAGCGCGTGGGGCTGGCCGTTTGAGCAGGCCGTGCCCACGGCGGTGCTCGCCTTTGTGCTCTGGGGCATCGCCATGTTCGCCGCGACGTGGGTAGACCGCATCAAGCGCGACCACGATCTGGTTACCTACGACGAGATTCTTGCCTATTGGCACGGCGAGCCGGTGGATCGCGATACCGAGAAGGGCCGTCGCGAGCGTCTCATCCCGCACCGTCTGTCGACCGTCCGCGCCATCGGCCTCGGGCTTCTCGCCGCAGCCATCAGCGCCTTTGTGGGCTATTGGGGCGCCAGCATCGCCAACACGTTCTTGGGCTGATGCGTCACGTTGTAGCGCGGTCCTCGGCTATACTTGGCTCAACCCCACCCAGCCGAGGAGGTCGCCATGCCGCGCATCAAGCTCATCCTCTCCGATATCGATAGCACCATCATGCCGCGTGGCGCCGCGCGCGTGTCCGACCGCACGCTTGCCGCCTTCCACACCGCGCTTGAGGCGGGGTTGGTTATCGGCCCTGCGAGCGGTCGCGGCTTTGCCCAGATTGCTCCGTTTTTTGCAGGTGACACGGCGTGCTTTGCAACGTGCATCGCCACCAACGGGCTCGAGGTCTACCATGGCGGCGAGCGCATCTGCGCACAGTACCTCCCGCGTGAGGCGCTCGAGCAGACGCTTGCCGCTCTGCGTGATATCCCGCGCGCGGGCTTGATCTGTTTCGACGGGGCGCATCCTCTGATCGCGGCGGGTGAACGCGCGGACCTCGCTGAGCGCATGCCCGGCTACGCGGAGGCTTGCGACGTGGTGGGCGCCTTGCCCGACCAGCCCATCATCAAGGCGAATGCCTTTATGGCGAGCGATGCCCTCACAACCGAGGAGTTCTGCGCGCGGCTGAACCGTGCGGTGCCCGCCCTCGACTTCGATATTCCGCTGCCCGGTTACCTCAACATCATGCCCATGGGATGGAACAAGGGCTCAGCGGTCAAGCACCTGTGCGACCATTTGGGCATTGGCCTCGATGAGGTGGTGGTCTTTGGTGACGCGGGCAATGACCTCACCATGTTCGATGTGGTGGAGAATGCGGTTGCCGTTGCCAACGCCACGCCCGAGGCTGCCGCGGCTGCGCGCTGGCATATCGGCGCCTGCGCAGACGACGCGGTGGCGGCTGTTATCGAGCAGTTGGCGGCAGACGAATGGCCGTTTGTGCGGTAGCGGGCTCATAGTTCTACCAAGGACGGCACTCCACCAAGTGCCGTACCTTTTGTTTCCAAAGCGGTCAGATTGCGGTCCGAGCGGTCCCGTCGGGCCGGTAGATGGTAGTATCTTGCTTCGCGTGCTGGGACGCGCTGTCTACGCGCTCCGGCACATCTGTACGCAGCCGCCCGTACCGGCACGGGGCGGCACAGATCATAAGGAGGAAACCGTGGCAGATAACCACGTTGCCGGCTGCCAAGCCGATACCAATCCCGCAGACATCCACTCCATGCACACCCGCACCGCTGGCGAGCTTCGCGCCGAGAACATCGGCGAGGAGGTCACGCTTACCGGTTGGGTGTGGCGTCGCCGTGACCACGGCGGCCTCATCTTCTGCGATCTGCGCGACCGCACGGGCATGACGCAGTGCACCTTCGACCCCGAGCACGCTGCGGGCGAGGCTTTCCACACGGCCGAGACTATGCGTCCCGAGTGGCCCATCCTCGTGCACGGCACGGTCATCGCGCGCGACGCCGAGACCGTGAACCCCAAGCTTCCCACCGGCGAGATCGAGGTGCTCGCTGACCGCGTCGAGGTCCTTGGCCGCTCCAAGACCCCGCCCTTCCAGATCGAGGACGGCATCGAGACCGCTGAGGACACGCGCCTGCGCTACCGCTATCTGGACCTCCGTCGCCCTGAGATGATGGCGCGCATGCAGCTCCGAAGCGACTTCACCTTTGCCATCCGCAGCGCCCTCCACGACCGTGCCTTCATGGAGGTCGAGACGCCTGCGCTCTTCAAGTCCACGCCCGAGGGTGCGCGCGACTTCATCGTGCCTTCGCGCCTGCAGCCGGGCAGCTTCTACGCACTGCCGCAGTCGCCGCAGCTTCTGAAGCAGCTCCTCATGGTGGGTGGCGTCGAGCGCTACTACCAGGTTGCCAAGTGCTTCCGCGACGAGGACTTGCGCGCCGACCGTCAGCCCGAATTCACC
>CASELS010000109.1 GCA_949288855.1 uncultured Collinsella sp.
GTTTACACTTTGTCTCTTGCAATCCATCGCAGCTTCGCGTATACTATAGATACAGGAAACCCCACGGGAAGCCCTGCTGAAGTTTGACGTAGAGCGCGCAAACAGAAAGAAAAAAAGCTCAATGGTATGATTTGCTTGTAGAGCGCAAGCAGCATAATCAAAAGAAAGCTCAATGGAGGAAGGCCTTCTGCGGTGGCAGGAGGCTTTTCTTTTACAGCAGGAGGTTCAAATGCGGCTGATCTATTTATCACAGGCGTTTTACGACCGATACGGGGACTGCCCGGAGATTTTGAAAAAACGCACCCGCCCTTATGCGTGCCTTACGATCCGGATCGAAGAGATGACGGTTGCCATCCCTTTCCGCCATCACATCGCGCACAAGTATGCGTTTCGTACATACGGCGACTGCGGGCTGGATTACACGAAAGCGGTGGTCATCGCGGACGAACGCTATATCGATGCCGGGAGAGCGCAGATCGAACAGCGGGAATTCAATGCCATTAAGAGCAGGGAAGCACAGATCATACGGGAATTTTCGAAATACCTGAAGATATACCGCAGGGCAATGGAACATCGGGACGAACCGTGCTACAGCAACATCATCCGGTACAGTTCGCTGCAATATTTTGAGGAATATATTTTGAAACAGAAGGACTGACCGTCGGTTGACCCAACCCCCGTCACGACCGATATACAGCCGCTTGGGGGGCGGGTAAATCGTTGACAACCGCCCCGCCGGACAGTATACTGATAATAAGAGAAGGAAAAGAAAAAGGACAGCCGCCGCCACACGGCGCATCAAGGAGGTCTTGTTGATATGAAACGTACATTCTGGTCCCGTACCCGCGCGGCGGTGTGCTGCGCGGGGCGCCTCTTAGGTCTTACCGCCAAGAGCAACCTGCCCAACTACAGTGAGTTCTACGAGCGCCGCTGGTTCACGCCGGCGCCCTTGAATCCTCTTGGCTACGTGACGTTCGCCGGTCAGGCGGGCGTGCCCCTCGGCGCGCGCATCGTCTACCGCTGCGCGGACCCCGGGATGGCCGACGTTGCCATCGGCGTCGAGATCTGCGAGGACCTGTGGGTCGCCGCACCCCCTTCGACCGACATGGCGACCGCACAGGGCGCGACCATCATCCTGAACCCGTCCGCTTCCGACGAGATTATCGGTAAGTCCTCCTACCGCCGCGAGCTCGTGCGCACGCAGAGCGCGAGGCTCTTCTGCGCCTACGCCTATGCCGACGCGAGCGAGGGCGAGTCCACGACCGACCTTGTCTTTGCCGGCGAGAACCTCGTGGCAGAAAACGGCAGCCTCCTCGCGCGGACGCCGCTCTTTACCTGCGACATGGCAGTTGCCGATGTTGATATCGACCGCCTCTGCGCGGAGCGCCGCCGCACGACCACCTGGGTTGCGCCGGCTTTTACGCGCGGCGGCTTCAACGAGGTCTCGTTCTCCTTCACCGGCGCGGTGGGGGAGCGCGCGCGGTGCTGCGAGGGCGTCGCTCAGGGTGCCGTGCATACGGAGGCCCCTGCCGAGGCCCCCACTTCCGCGTCCGCGCCCAAGGCGGCGCCGGCGCTTATGCGCTCTGCCCTCGACATCGACCGCGTCTTCCCGAGCGCGCCCTTTGTGCCGGTGGACGCGGGTGACCTTGCCGAGCGCTGCGAGGAGATCTTGAACCTCCAGGCCCACGGTCTTGCCACGCGCCTCGCCCATACGAGCACCCAGCGCGCCGTAATCGGCCTCTCGGGCGGCCTCGACTCCACGCTGGCGCTTCTCGTTACCGTGCGCGCCTTCGATATCCTCGGCCGTGCACGCACGGGCATCACGGCGGTCTCCATGCCGGGCTTTGGCACCACCGCGCGCACCAAGTCCAACGCGCAGACGCTCGCCGAGGCGCTCGGCGTCGACTTCCGCGAGATCTCGATCCACAAAGCGGTCGAGCAGCACTTTGCCGACATCGGGCACGACCCCACGGTCACCGACGTCACCTATGAGAACAGCCAGGCGCGCGAGCGCACCCAGATTCTCATGGACCTCGCCAACCAGCAGGGCGGTTTTGTGATCGGTACGGGCGACCTCTCCGAGCTCGCGCTCGGGTGGGCAACCTACAACGGTGACCATATGAGCATGTACGCCGTGAACGCGAGCGTGCCCAAGACCCTCGTCCGCCATCTGGTGCACTACGCCGCGGGCGTCTTTGGCGGCACGATCGAGGCAACGCTTATGGACATCCTCGCGACCCCGGTCTCGCCGGAGCTTTTGCCGCCCACGGGCGACGGCCAGATCGCCCAGAAGACCGAGGACCTCGTGGGGCCGTACGAGCTCCACGACTATTTCCTCTACCATCTGCTGCGCTTTGGCTTTACGCCGGGCAAGATCTTCCGCATGGCGTGCCGGAGCTTCGAGGGCGTCTACGACCGCGAGACCATCCTCAGCTGGCTCCGCGTCTTCTACCGGCGCTTCTTTGCCCAGCAGTTCAAGCGCAGCTGCCTGCCCGACGGCCCCAAGGTGGGCTCGGTCACGCTCTCGCCCCGCGGGGACTGGCGCATGCCGAGCGACGCGGCGGCGACGCTGTGGCTCGCCGAGATTGACCGTCTCGCGTAAGCGGGGTAGAGGGACGTTTCTTGAGGAGTTGACCTTCCATGCAGTTTTCTAAGCGGTTGGATCAGTTTGGCGAGGAGGTCTTTGCCTCGCTCAACCAGAAGCGCCTGGCGCTTGAGGTGGCGGGGCGCAAGATCTACAACCTCTCGGTGGGCACACCGGATTTTCACCCGTATGACCATGTGGTCGAGGCGCTCGTCTCCTCGGCTAAAAACCCCGACGACTGGAAGTACAGCCTGGGCGACCTGCCCGAGCTCAAGCAGGCGGTTTGCGCGTACTACGAGCGCCGCTTTGGTGTGGGCGGCATCACGCCCGCCATGGTCACCTCCTGCACGGGCACCCAGGAGGGGATGGGGCAGCTCGCGCTCGCGCTCCTCGACCCCGGTGACATCGCGCTCGTGCCCGACCCGTGCTACCCCGTCTTTGCTGGCGGCGTGAAGATCGCGGGAGGGGAGTGCGCCTACTATCCGCTCTCGGCGGAGTACGACTTCTTGCCCTACGTGGCGGGCATTGGCCCGGAGCTTGCTGACCGCGCCAAGTACATGGTGGTGTCGCTTCCCGCCAACCCCGTGGGCAGCGTCGGCACGCCCGAGGTCTACGACGAGATCATCGCCTTCGCGCGTGAGCACGATCTCCTCATCATCCACGACAACGCCTACTCCGACATCGTCTACGACGGGCCGCGCGGCGG
>CASELS010000110.1 GCA_949288855.1 uncultured Collinsella sp.
CGCTCCGGACATCCCCTACATCAACGCCATCTACGTCGAGAAGGACGAGCTGCTGGACGTGGGCTACGGCGCCAAGGGCATCGGCGAGATCGCCACGATTCCCACCGCGCCCGCGGTCCAGAACGCCTACCGCGCCCTCACCGGCGAGCTCCAGACCGAGCTCCCGCTCAAGCACACGTACTACTCGCGCGAGAAGTAGCTCCGCTTCCTCGCACATCCCTTGCAGAGGGCCCGCCGGTTTGCCATGCCCGGCGGGCCCTTTTGCCCCGATGCTTCATCTGGGTTTGTCCGGCTGTTCTCTCAGAGCCTTAGGGAGTAAATCCGGCGGTCGAATGTCACTTCAGGTTGAATGTGGAGTAGAACATTAAGCGTTTGGGGAGAAGGTGCTGTGAGAGATAGGCGAAGGCGGTGCACCCCAGAACGAGCACTCCGCCTGCCTGAACTCACCTGACTCCTCCCTCACCCCTTCTTCATGTAGTAGTTCCCGCTCGTCCGGCTTCTTTCCTTCGTGTAGCCGCTGATGCTCTGGCCGGTGTGCTGGTGAGCTCGCATCGGCGAGACGTAGGTGCCGGCGCGGTGGTTGGTGAAGCCGCCCGACGCGCGTCCGCCGTGGCCACGGTAGGAATGGCCTCCACCTCGTCCGTAGCGTGCCATCTTCCCTCCTCTCTCTCCTAGTTCTCGTCCTCGTTGCCGTCCGGGCCCTCGCCGGCGTCTTCCCCATTGAGGATGCGCATGACCTCTGCGGCGGTCTTCGCCTGTTCGATCCATTCCTCGTGGCTCATGATCCTCTCCGGCTGCGACATGACCTGGGTCACGTTCTGGATGTCCGGCGTACCGCCGTTCGCCCTAATCAGGTCAACGAAGTGCTGGTGGTGACGCTCGTCGCTGCGCTCGCGCTCCTCCTTGCGCTGCCGCACCCGCTCGCCGGACTTCGACAGCCACTCCCGATACTCCCTCATCCACTTGAGGGCGTCGAAGACGCTTTTCAGGGCTGTTTGTCCGCCTGAGCCGACGAAACGCATGGAGAGATTCGACGTGTGTTCCTCGGCGACGTCGAGAACGGTCGAGATGACGTCGTCGATCGCGTCGGCCTTCTCCTCGATCGTGAACTCCGACGGGTCGCGGTTGAGGACGTCACGCAGGCACGTATTGGCGTCGAAGGCGGAGTCGATGATGTCGCCAACCTTGTCGCAGGAGGCTTCGATCCCGTCTGCGTAGACGTCATACAGGAACCGCTGCATGCGGCCGACTGCCTCGTCGGCATTCGTGCCCTGGATCGCCTCGCCGCCTCTCCTCAGCTCCCGTGCGTACTCCTTGGCGATGCGAGCTACCTTGCCGGCGGAGGAGAGGTCGAGGCCGTCCTCGTGGTCGCTGATAAGCTGAGCGGCGGCGAGAACCTCGTATCTCATTGGGCCGAACTCGGCGACCGTCTTGCTGATGGCTTCCGCAGACGCGCGACGGAGCAGGTCCTGGAGCTCGGACGCTGCCTTATCGTAGGCTCCGAAGGCGGCGTCGAATGCTCCGGAGTCGATGTGGGCCTTCGCCGCGTTCACCTTGGCTTCTGCGACCCAGAAGTCGGGGTCGACGGTCTGTGCGAACGGAACCCTGCGGTCCTGTGCGAGTTGGCGCAGGCACATCCCGACGTAGGCGCTCATGCTGAGGCCCATGCCCGAGAGCACTCCCTCTGCAGAGCCCTTCACCACCGGGTCGAGTTTGATGTTGACGTTCTGGATGGTCGACTGCGTGTCCTTGATGCCTTTCATTTCTGTTCCCTTCTCTCTCTGTGTGTGGGACCCTCCTTTCGGGCCCTTTCGTTGGTTCATAGTAAATCACTCAGTAAATAAGAAGTCAAGAAAAAAGAAAGAAAAATACAGTACATAATTTTTTTAAGATAATTTAGACAAAAAACTGTCTAGATGATTCAGCCAGAGGCTCCATCGGAGACGAGAAAGTTTGGATATAGGAGAGTAGATGCCTTCGAGCACTCTCAGCTACGAGGCGCGAGTGGCGTCGCCTACGGATTGACCAACCACGTGCCGCCTCGTGCGGCACCCTCGCGTCGGAGCTTGCCCTCCTTGCGAAGGCTCGCCACAAGGCGTTCCACGGAGCGCTTTGAGCAGCCGAGAAGGACGGCGAGCCCCGCGACCGTCCCCTTGGGGTGAGCCGAGAAGTATGCGAGAGCTTGTCGAGTGCGACTCTCCTCCTCGGTCTCCGGCAGCGAGAAGGGCAGCAGCGCGTCGCGAATGACCTGAAGCATGAACGTGACGAAGCGCTCCGAGGAGCCTGCGGCGTTGGACTCCGCCAGCACCCGGTAGTACTCATGCTGCCGCTCGCGAATGACGCTCTCGACGGGAAGCCATGCGAGGGCGGGCCTCCAGCGCGAGAGCAGTAGTGTGTGCCAGAGCCTTCCCGTGCGTCCGTTGCCGTCGGCAAAGGGGTGGATGAACTCGAACTCGTAGTGGAAGATGCAGGAGATGAGAAGCGGGTGCAGGTCGGTTGCGGCGAGCCACTCGAAGAGGTCAGACATGACCTGTGGGACGTAGTTCGCCGGCGTGCCGGCATGAATGAGGGCCTCCCCGTCAAAGACCCCAACGTCGCCGGAGCGGAAGCAGCCGGCATGCTCGACAAGTCCGTCCATCATGACGCGATGGGCCCGCAGGAGGTCATCCAGGCTCAGCGGGTCGAGGGATCCGATGAGCTCATAGGCTCGCTTCGCGTTCTCTACCTCGAGGATGTCCCTTGCGGGTCCGAGGACGCGCTTGCCGTCCATGATGGCGGTCACGGCTTCCTCGGAGAGCGTGTTTCCCTCGATCATGAGAGACGAGCGGATGGTGCAGATGCGCAGCTCGCGGTGGAGGGTCGGGCTTGTGTCGAGGCCCGAGGTAGGATGCAGCATGCCCACGAGCTCCGCGATCTCCATGCAGAGGTTGTCAATCTCCGGCGTTCTCTCAAAGGGCGGCTCGTATCCCATGGGACCTCCTTTTACCGCCATTATTTTACCGCCAATGGCGGTAAAACGGAATTCGAAGAATCGGGCCGAAGAGCAGCTGGCGTCCCATCAATCAACGCTCCCGTCACGCTACGGAAACATGCATAGTGCAAAGTTACCCTTTGTGTAGCTGAAACTGCCCGTGCCCCGTCGAGAGGCCCCTCATGTTCGACTTCTTCATGTCCGCCATCACCGCCTTGAACGACAACGTGCTGTGGGGCGTCCCCATGGTCGTGCTGATGCTCGGAACCGGCGGGTTCCTGCTCTTCGTCACCCGCGGCGTCGTGTTCTCGCGCT
>CASELS010000111.1 GCA_949288855.1 uncultured Collinsella sp.
CAAGCGCCACGGCCTGGGCCGGCTCGAACACGCCCGCGTAAGCGAGGGCGGAGTACTCGCCCAGCGAAAGGCCGGCGGCAAAGTCGGCCTCGATGCCGCGCTCCGCCAGCACCGCCGCCATGCCGCAGGCAAAGGCGACCATCGCCGGCTGGGTGTAGGCGGTATCCGAGATCTTGCCCTCGGGGTCCTCAAACATAAGGGTCTTGAGGTCAAAGTCCACGGCCTCGTCCGCCGCGTCAATCACGCGGGCAAACGTCGGGTAGGCCTCGTACAGGTCGCGGCCCATGCCCGCATGCTGCGAACCTTGGCCAGCAAAAAGAAATGCGCATGCCATGACGTTTACGCCTCCAATCCGGCAATGACCGAACGGCAGCCGGCCATCATATCCTCGAGGATGGCGCGGACGGGGCGCACCTCGTGCACCATGCCCGCCACCTGGCCGCACATGAAGCTGCCGGTGTCCACGTCGCCGTCAAACACGGCGCGGCGGAGGCTGCCGAGGGTGAGGGCCTCGAGCTCATCGCGCTTGGTGTCGGTGCGCTCGAGCTCCAGATACTTCTTGGTCATCTTGTTCTTGAGGCAACGCACGGGGGCGCCCGCCGGACGGCCCGTGACCACGGTGTCGTTCACGCCTGCGGAGACAACCTTCTCCTTATAGTTCTGGTGGATGGGGCACTCCTCGCTCGCGAGCAGGCACGTGCCAATCTGCACACCGCAGGCGCCGAGCGCAAAGGCAGCCGCCATACCGCGGCCGTCGGCAATACCGCCCGCCGCGATTACGGGGAGCTCCGGCACGGCGTCGACCACCGCGGGAACGAGCGCCATCGTAGTGGCCTCGCCCACGTGCCCGCCGGACTCGGTGCCCTCGGCAATGATGCCGTCGATGGGCAGGCGCGCGAGGCGCTTGGCAAGAATGGGCGCGGCAACCACGGGGAACACCTTGATGCCGGCCGCCTTCCACGCCTCGATGTACTTGGCGGGGTTGCCGGCGCCGGTGGTGATAACCGAGACGCCCTCCTCGACAACGACCTGCGCGCACTCATCGATGTGCGGGTTCATGAGCATGAGGTTCACGCCAAAGGGCTTGTCCGTCGCGGCGCGGGCAGCGCGGATCTCTTTGCGCAGACTCTCGCCGTCGAGGCCGCCGCCGGCAACAAGGCCGAGCGCGCCGGCGTTGGAGCACGCAGCCGCGAACGCGCCGGTGGCGATGTTGGCCATGCCTCCCTGGATGATGGGGAACTCGGTCCCCAGAATCTCGTTCAACTTCTTCATAGGTAGTCGCAACCCTTTCTATCATTTTGCCGCCGCCCGTTTGGGGACGGGGTCGTTTTGCTCATGCTTTGCTGTCACGCTGGGGGCAGGCCGCTTCATGAGCAAAACGACCCCGTCCCCAAATGAGCGTTTATGCGAGCTCGGCCAAGCAGCCCGCCCAAGTGAGGCCGGCGCCAAAGCCTGCGAGCACCACGCGGTCGCCCGAGCCGAGCGCACCCTCGCGCACGAGCTCGTCGAGAAGAATCGGCACACTCGCCGCGCTCGTGTTGCCCGTGCGGTCGATGTTGCCGGCGCACTTGGCCGGGTCGAGCCCGAGCTTTCTCACGGCAACGTCCACGATGCGCTTGTTTGCCTGGTGGAATACGTAACGGTCGACGTCTGAGGCCGAGACGCCCGCGCGCTCAAGCACCTCCGCGCAGCAGCGCGGCAACACCTCGGTCGCAAAGCGAAAGACTGCGCGGCCGTCCATGGTGAGGTACGACGGGCACACCGCATCCGCCTCGTCGCGCGCGGCATTCACGCCCGGCGCCGCAAGCGCCTCGCCGTTGCCGCGCGAGCCCCAGACCGCGTGCAGGGCGGGATAGCCCTCCGCGGCCTTAAGCACGCACGCGCCGGCACCGTCGCCAAAGAGCACGCAGGTGGTGCGGTCGGCCATATCCATCACGCGGCTGAGCTCCTCGGCACCCACCACTAAGGCGCAGGGCTTGCCGCCGCGGGCAAGCAGGCTCTCGGCCACCGCAAGCGCATAGACAAAGCCCGCGCACGCCGCGTTGACGTCCAGGCAGAAGGTGTCCTCGGCAAGGCCGAGGTCGCGCTGGATGAGGCAGGCCGCAGACGGCGTTGCCGCGCTGGCCGTGAAGGTTGCCACGAGGCACACTCCCACCTCGTCGGGCGCGACACCGGCAGCGTCGAGCGCGCGCTTTGCGGCGTCGCGTGCAAGCGTGTACTGGCTCTCGCCCGCGGCGCACCAGCGGCGCGAGCGAATGCCCGTGCGGGTAGAAATCCACTCGTCGGAGGTATCGACCATCTGCGCCATGTCGTCGTTGGTGACAACACGGCTCGGCAGCGCCGACCCGGTGCCAACGATCTTTACGCCCCTCATGCGCGCCCCCTCTTGACGGCGGCGGCGCCCATGGCGCGGAACTTGCGGTAGCGGTCCTCGGCCACCGCGGTGCGGCTCATCTTGGTCACGCGCGCGAGCTCACGGGTGAGGTAGGTGTCGAGCACCTGATAGAGTGCCTGAGGATTCTCGTGCGCGCCGCCCTCGGGCTCGGGCACCACGGCGTCGATCACGCCGAGGGAGAGCAGGTCTGCCGCAGTGAGCTTCATGACCTCGCAGGCCTCGTCCGCGCGGCTCGCGTCCTTCCACAGGATGCTCGCGAAACCCTCGGGCGAGAGTACCGAGTAGACCGCATTCTCGAGCATGAGTACGCGGTTGCCCACAGCAAGCGCGAGTGCTCCGCCCGAGCCGCCCTCGCCGGTGATGACGGCGATGGTGGGGACGGTGAGCGCACTCATGAGCTCGATGGTGCGGGCGATGGCCTCACCCTGACCGTGCTCCTCGGCCTCGAGGCCAGGGTAGGCACCAGGCGTGTCAACAAAGGTGATGATGGGGCGGCCGAACTTCTCGGCGGCGCGCATGATGCGCTGCGCCTTGCGGTAGCCCTCGGGCGAGGGCATGCCAAAGTTCATCTCGACGCGCTCCTCAATATTGGAGCCCTTGCGGTGGCCGAGTACCGTGACGGGGACCCCGTGAAAAAGGGCGATGCCGCCCATAATGCTCGGGTCGTCTGTAGAGGAGCGGTCGCCCTTCTGCTCGAAGAAGTCGCTAAAGAGGGCCTCCACAATCTCGGCCGTGCCGGGGCGACCGGGGTGGCGCGCCA
>CASELS010000112.1 GCA_949288855.1 uncultured Collinsella sp.
CGCACGGATGTCTGCGAGCGACGATATGCCGCCCGAGGCAACCACGGGAAAGCCCGCGAGGGCGGCGACGCGGCGATATGCATCCACGTCGATACCGGTCTGCATGCCGTCGCGCGCGATATCGGTATAGACAAGATGACGAAAGCCCAAGCTCGCGAGTTCGGAGACCACGTCGTCGAGTGTGCGCGACACGTCCTCGCGCCAGCCGTTCACCTTGACCTGGCCGTCCCGCGCCGCCACATCGGCCACCAGCACGTCGCCAAAAGCGCGGGCCGCCACCTCGGCAAAACCCGGCTCGGTCACAAGCACCGTACCAAGCGCGATGCGCGCGCACCCAAACCCTACGAGCTCGTCGATGCGCGCGAGCGAGCGCACGCCGCCGCCCACATCGACCGAGAGGCCCTCGACCTCGCAAATTGCCTTGATGGCCGCGGTGTTGGCGGCTCGCGCGTCCTCGTCCTCCTCAAGGGCGGCAGAAAGGTCCACCACGTGCACCCACTCCGCACCCGCCTCGGCAAACGCGCGCGCCTGCGCGACCGGGTCGTCCGCATAGACCTTGCAGCGCGAGCGGTCGCCGCGCTCGAGACGGACCACGCGGCCCGCTACCAAATCGATTGCCGGAAAGAGAATCATGCGATCGCCCCCTGGCAGATACTCGTAAAGTTACGCAAGATGCCCGCGCCGTGGGCGGAGGACTTCTCGGGGTGGAACTGGCAGCCAAAGATGTTGCCGTGCCAGATGACCGAGGGGATGGCGCGCGCGTAGAACGTGTGCGCGGCGACGTCTTGCGCGTCCGCATCCTCGGCCACGGCATAGGAATGGGTGAAGTAGACGTTTGCGCCCTCGTCAAAGCCGGCGAGAAGCGGGCAGGAACGGCCCTGCTCGGTCAGATGGACCTGATCCCATCCCACATGCGGGATCTTGAGGCGCAGCGCGGGCAGAAGCGTGCAGGAGCCCTTGAGTACGCCGAGGCCGCGCACCCAGCGCGTGCCGCCCTCGGCAAAGACCGTGCCCGGCACAAGGCCCTCTCCACGGGACGCTGTGGTCTCCGTTTGCGGTGCCTCGGCGGGCACGCCCTCGTCGCCACAGTCAAACAGAAGCTGCTGCCCCAGACAGATGCCCAAAAAAGGCGTGCCGGCGCCGCCGGCGATGGTCTCGGTTATGGCAGCGTCTTGTCCCGATGCCCGCATGAAGCTGATGGCGTCAAAAAACGAGCCCACGCCGGGCAGGACGATGCCGTCCGCCTGGCGGATTTTGTCTGGGTCGTCGGTTGCTGTCGCCTGCGCGCCGGCGCGCGAAAGACCGCGCACCACGCTCGAGAGGTTTCCCTTGTGGTAGTCGACAACGACGATACGCGGGCTAGCCCCCACTTTCCGTCACCCCTTTTTTGGTCAAACGCACGCCAGCGGAGCCGAGTGCACAAAACGATCCCGTCCCCAAATTGGCAGAGTGCACGAAACGAACCCGTCCCCAAATGAGCCCAAATGAGCGCTACAGGGCGCCCTTGGTGGAGGGCACGCCCGTCACGCGCGGGTCGAGCGCGCAGGCAGCGCGCATCGCGCGGCCTGCAGATTTAAACGCCGCCTCGACGATGTGATGCGTGTTGGCGCCGGCGAGCTCGCGCACGTGCAGCGTCAAGCGCGCATCGCGGGCGAAAGCGTAAAAGAACTCGACCGCGAGCTCGGCATCGAACGCGCCCACGCGCTCGGTCGGCAGCGGCAGCGTGCAATACGCCTGGCCGCGGCCGGAAATATCGATCACCGTCTGCACCAGCGCCTCGTCGAGCGGAACCGTGCAGTCGGCAAAGCGCGCGATGCCCGCCTTGTCGCCCAACGCCTCGGCAAAGGCCTGGCCGAGCACGATACCCGTGTCCTCGACAGTGTGGTGAGCGTCGATATCGGTATCGCCCACCACCTTGACCTTGAGGTCAAAGAGACCGTGGCGGCCAAAGGCGTTGAGCATGTGGTCAAAAAACGGCACGCCCGTGTCGATGTCGCAGATACCCGAGCCGTCGAGCCCGAGCGTGATGGTGATGTCGGTCTCCGACGTTCGGCGCGCAACGCTCGCGGCGCGAAGCGCGTCAGCCGGCAGATTCGACCCCTTGAAAAGCGAGGTCAACCCCGAGCTCTGGCGATCGTCCACCTCATACTCGGTCGCCGCCGAGGTCTCGGCCAAGGTCTTGGGCTGTTTGCGGTAAACGGTCATCGTCCCTCCTTACCCGTGAGCTCGCTGAGGGCACAAACGAGCGCATCGTTTTCTTCTGGTGTACCCACCGTGAGGCGCAAGCACTCCGCGAGCCCCGGTGCAGAGCTGAAGTCGCGGACGAGTATCGAGTAGTCGTCGCGCAGACGGCGGCGCACCTCGGCCGCATGCGCCACGCGCACGAGCAGAAAGTTCGCCGCACTCGGCCACACGCGCACGCCGTCGAGCGCGCCAAGGGAGTGTGCCAGGCGCTCGCGCTCGGCGCAAATGGTCTCAATGCAGGGCTGGTAGGCGTCGCGCGCACGCACCGCTGCGAGCGCCGCCGCCTGGGTGAGCACGTTTACCGAGTAGATCTGGCGCACCGCGGCAAACACGTCGATGATGTCCGGCGCGGCGAGCACGTAACCCAAGCGGATGCCCGCCTCGCCAAAAGCCTTTGAAAGCGTGTGCAGCACCACGAGGTTGGAGTGGCGCGCAAGCAGCACCTCGGCAGAGGAACCGGCCGGCGCGAACTCGCCGTACGCCTCGTCCACCATAACGATACCGGGGCACGCGGCGCAGACACGCTCGACGAGCTCAAGCGGCGCAAGGTTGCCCGTGGGATTGTTGGGCGAGGTGAGAATCACCATCGACGCGTCCTGGGCGGCGGCGAGCAGGGCCTGCTCGTCGAGAGCGAAGGTCTCTGCATCGCGGAAGACGCGCACGCACTCGGTTTGGACAAGCGAGGCGAAAAACCCGTACTCGCTGAAGTCGGGCGGGCAGGTCGCAAGCGTGCGCCCGGGTCCGCCAAAGGCGAGCAGGAAGTTGAAGAGGAGCTCGTCGCCACCGTTGCCCACGCAGACGTTCTCACGCGCGAGGCCGTGGCGGCTTGCCAGCTCGTCACGCAGCTCGTTTGCCATGGGGTCGGGGTAGCGGTTGAG
>CASELS010000113.1 GCA_949288855.1 uncultured Collinsella sp.
CTTGATGCCCAGCTTGTCGGAAAGCTCGGCCGCATAGTTGGTCTCGTTGAAATCCTTGTAGTCGAAGCCCACGGAGAACGTCTCGTTGGGCATAAGGCAGGCGGCGATGTAGCTCGAATCGACGCCTCCCGAGAGGAACGAGCCCACCTTAACGTCGGCGATGCGGTGCGCGGCCACGCTCTCGTGAACCACCTGGTCGCATGCCTCGACGTACTCCTCAAAGGTCTTAGAGTTGTCGTCCGAAAAATCGGCGTCCCAATAGCGGCGGATGTCGATGGAACCGCTCGCAAGGTCATAGGTGAAGCAGTGGGCCGCGGGCAGCTTGTAGACACCGGCAAAGAACGTCTCGTCGGTGGCGGGGAACTGCAGCGTGAGGTAGGGGCGCAGCGCCTGGGGGTTCACGGCCTTCACGAAATCGGGGTGCTCGAGGAAGCTTTTGATCTCGCTACCAAAGAGGAAGGCGCCCGTGTTGGGGCGGCCGTCGCGGCCGTCGGCGCGATAGTAATAGAACGGCTTGATGCCAAAGATATCGCGCGCGCCAAAGAGCTTGTGGGCACGGCCATCGTAGATGACAAAGCCGTACATACCGCGCAGACGGTCGACGAGCTTCTCGCCCCACTCCTCGTAGCCGTGGACGAGGACCTCGGTGTCGGCATGGCAGCGGAAGGTGTGACCGGCGGCCTCGAGCTCGGCGCGCAGCTCCTGGAAGTTGTAGATCTCTCCGTTGAACGTCACAAAGACGCTGCCGTCCTCATTGCCCATGGGCTGGGCGCCTGCCTCGGAGAGGTCCAAGATGGAAAGACGGCGGAAGCCCAGAGCCACCTCGTCGGTGAGATGGCTGCCGCCCATATCGGGACCGCGATGGACGATGCGGTCCATCATGGCGTCAAGAACCTGCTGCCTGTTATCTATCTGGCCGGTAAAGCCAACGAATCCGCACATAGAGACGTTCCTTTCATGCGGCGTGCTCGCGCATAATCGCTATCTGAGTAAGCGTACCACGCCTCGCAGCTCGAGCCTTAAGGTGCATGTAATCTCCGTGCCGCACCTCAACCATGTGTCCAAACGATAAAAACGCGCCGCCGGCTTTTGTACCGGCGGCGCGCCTTACACGTGCTCTATCGCAGGGCAGCCGAGGCTACTCGGCATCCTTCTTGGCGCGGGCCTCGAGGGCGGCGCGCACCTTGGCGGCCTTCTCGGGGTCCATAGCGGCGAGCTTGGCCTCCATCTTGGCCTTGCGCTCGGCCTCCGCCGGATCCACGTCGGCGGCAGGGGCGTCGGCGGCAGGAGCCTCAGCGGGCTTCTCCTCAGCAGGAGCCTCGCCGGCCTCGGCAGCCTTCGCGGCCTTCTTGGCAGCGGCGGCCTTCTTGGCTGCCTCGACGCGAGCCTGCTGCTCGGGGGTGAGCTCCTTCTTGGGCTTCGCGGCGGCGGCACCGGCAGCACCAGCGGCGGCGCCAGCCTTGGCAGCGGGCTTTGCCGGCATGTCCTTGTGAAGCGTAATGGTCGAGAGCTCCTCGGCGGGCTCCGTCGGCCAGAGGCCCATCGTCAGGCAGTTCTTGGGGCACTCATGCGTGCAGCTCGCGCAGGCGATGCACATATACGGGTCGAGCACCCAATCGCCGGCCTTGCGGTCGACCGTGATGGCGCCCACCGGGCAGGCGCGCTGACACATGCCGCAGAGGATGCAGGCGTCGATATCGTTCTCAAGATGTCCGCGCATGCTCGGGAAGAGGTTCTCGATGTCGCGCTTCTCATAGGGGTAGCGCACCGTCACCGGTTTGTGGAACAGCGAGCGGAGCGTCATCTTGCCCAGTTTGAAAGTTCCCATGCCGGCCTACCTTTCCGTGCAGCTGATGCACGGGTCGATCGTAAGGATGATCATCGGGACGTCGGCAAGGTCGACGCCCTGCAGCGCCTTCACCAGGCCGCCCAGGTTCTGCGAGGTGGGCGTGCGCAGGCGGAAGCGGTCGAGGTACTTGGTGCCGTTGCCGCGGACGTAGTAGAACGCCTCGCCGCGCGGCTGCTCGATGAGCACGTGGCTCTGGCCCTCGGGAACAACCTTGGCCTTGGACTTCTGACCAATACCATCGTGCGGAATCTTGGAGACGAGCTCCTTGATGATATCGATGGACTGGATGACCTCCTCGGCGCGGACCTTGCAGCGCGCGTAGCAGTCGCACTCGGTGGAGATGATGGGCTCGAAGTGGTCGAGGTCGCCGTAGGCGCCGTAACCGGTCGAGCGGATATCGTGCTCGATGCCGGAACCCTTGGCAAAGGGGCCGACCATCGAGAGCTCCATGGCGTCCTCAAAGCTGATGACGCCCACGCCGCACAGACGGCTCTTGACCGAGACGTCGTTCATCATGGTGTCCATGATCTCGCGGTAGTCGCGCTTGATGCCGTCGAGCTTGTCGCAGATGGCCTTGAGGTCGGCGTCGTCAATGTCGTGCGCCAAGCCGCCCACCACGAGGATGGAGAGGATAATGCGGCCGCCGCAGGTGCGCTGGAAGATGTCGAGGATAGTCTCGCGCAGGCGCCAGCAGTGATTGAAGAGCGCCTCGAAGCCAAAGGCGTCGGCAAGAAGGCCGAGCCACAGCAGGTGCGAGTGCAGGCGCGTGAGCTCCTCCAGGATGTCGCGGATGTAGACGACGCGGCGCGGGACCTCGATGCCGAGGAGCTTCTCGGTGGCGCTCACGTAGCCGTAGCCGTGACCGTGGCTGCAGATGCCGCAGGTACGCTCGGCAACGTAGACAAACTGGTTGTAGTCACGCTTCTGCGTGAGCTTCTCGAGGCCGCGGTGGATGAAGCCGATCTGGGGGATGGCCTCAACGACCTTCTCATCCTCGACAACGAGGTCGAGGTGAATGGGCTCCGGCAGCACGGGGTGCTGCGGGCCAAACGGAATGACGGAACGGGTTGCCATGCTTACTCACCATCCTTTTGCGCGGCCTTGGCAGCAAGCGCGGCGCGAACCTTAGCGGCTTTCTCGGGGTCCATGGCGGCGAGCTTCGCCTCCATCTTGGCGGCGCGCTCGGCCTCCTTGGCAGCGGCGTCGGTGGCAGCGGCAGCCGGGTCGGCCTTG
>CASELS010000114.1 GCA_949288855.1 uncultured Collinsella sp.
CAGGCAGCTCCCGCCACCCCAGAGGAGCCCGAGGTCAACCCATGGAACGGCCCCATGGATCCCTCATATGGGGAGGGCACTCCGGCTGCCAAGGGTCGGCGCGGTATCGGCGCGGGTGCTGCAGTGGCCATTGGGGTGATCGCCGTGGTGATTGCCGTTGCGATTGCCTTCGTAGGGCCGCACCTCTTAAAGCCGACGGAGCCTGCCCGGGAAGATGACCAGGTGTTTGAGGGGCTCGACCCGCTTGATCACGACACGTTTGACGATGGTTTTGCCGACGATATCTTTGGCGAGGATGCCGAGGACATCGAGAGCTACCTCGACGAGGGCGAGGACTTCGCCTATGGCGGGGCCGTGTCGCCCGAGGGCCTCGACGAGCAGGAGCGCGCCATCTACGACGCTGCCGACGAGCGCCTGGCGGCGCTTGCCGCGGCAGACCCGGTGGAGACCTCGCTTATCGCGGCGCTGGTGTCAGAGGGCTTCGCCGACCAGATGGAGATCTTCACCCTCTCCGATTGCGGCGTCGACGCGGAGGAGTACGCCCGTGTCATGCTCGAGGATATGAGCTATACCATCAACGACGTCTATGCGAGCTACGAGGACGATGCCGCGCTCGTGCGCGTGACCGTGACCTGCCGCGATGTCTTCTCGGTTATCGACGAGTTCAACACGTTGATGGATGTCTACAAGAACTCGGAGGAGTACGCGGTCTCGAGCTACGAGGAGGACGTCGAGCGCGTGGGCATCATGTTCATGGAGGCGGCGCGCCGCGCGCCCCTAAACGATGGCTATGCGATGGACCTCGTCCTGCGCAACGTCGATGGCACGTGGAAGATCGACGAGGAAAGCTGGGAGGCCGATCTCGACTACCTCTTCGACGTGGAGTAGGCGATAGGTCGCGCGTCCTCAGGGTGGACGCGCGATACAACAAAGTGCCACTTTGTGCAAAAGCTGGGGGCCTCGTTCTCGGATACTACATGTTGTAGCGCCCGCCGCGCGTACGAGCGCGACGGGCGCTGTTTTTCGGTGAGCGGCGAGCGAGATGTTGAAGAGGCCGTTGATGCGAGGCACAGGGGCGCAGGTTGAGAAAAGATACCTAAGAGAGACTATATATAGTGCGTCCATTCGCCTAATACCCTACATCTTGTATGTATATTGGCGCTCAAGTTGATAGACTTTTGTCGGTTGGCTTTATCGTGGACGTTCAGCGCGTGTCATTTCTCTGTCCGCACGGGCCGCCATACTGTTCGCAAGCATCCGGAAGCGCGGGGCAGGGCCCCGGGCCGGTGAGAGAGCGAGGGATCATGGCTACGACCGTTGACGAGCTTATCGTGAGGCGTTTCACACAAGCGTTGGATGCGCCCGAGAACGCGGGAAAGACGGTGTACGACCTGTTCGAGTGGTCGGAGCGGTCGGTACACCTCGCCGACTACAAGACGGGCAAGACCCTTTGCGACATGGAGGGACTCGAGTTCCCGGCAAACTACTCGCAAAACGCCGTCGACATCATCGCATCTAAGTACTTCCGCCGCGCGGGGGTGCCCGGTGGTGGCAGCGAGACCTCCATGCGCCAGGTGGCGCATCGCATGGTCGACTTCTGGGTGGCAGCGCTGGTGGACGAGGGTCTTGTGGACGAGGGCGACGAGGCGCAGATTCTCTACGACGAGCTCGTCTATATGATCTTGGACCAGAGGTTCGCCCCCAACTCGCCGCAGTGGTTCAACACCGGCCTCAAGCGTGCGTATGGCATCGCCGGCGAGCCGCAGGGCATGTACTATGTCGAGCCCACCACCGGCGAGGTGGTCGAGGCGCTGGATCAGTACACGCGCACACAGGCGTCCGCGTGCTTTATCGTGAGCGTTGAGGACAAGCTGCTTGGCGAGCACTCCATTTCCGATGAGTTTGTGACCGAGACCAAGCTTTTCAAGGGCGGTTCGGGCACAGGCTCCAACTTCAGCGCGTTGCGCGCCGAGGGGGAGCGCCTCTCGGGCGGCGGCGTGTCGAGCGGTGTCATGAGCTTCCTGCGCGGCCTCGACCGCAACGCGGACGCCATCAAGAGCGGCGGCACCACGCGCCGCGCCGCCAAGATGGTCTGCCTTGATATCGATCACCCCGATATCGAGAAGTTCATCACGTGGAAGGCCAAAGAGGAGGACAAGGCCCTCGCCCTCATGAAGATGGGCTATGACGGCGACATCAACGGCGAGGCCTACGCCACCGTGTCAGGCCAGAACTCCAACAACTCCCTGCGCATCGATAACGAGTTCATGGCAAAGGTCTCCGCGCTTGACGAGGACCCGGATGCCACCTACCTCCTGCGCGGTCGCGTGGACCACGCCCTTGACCGCGAGGTGTCGGTCGCGCACATCTGGAATGAGTTCAACGAGTGCGCTTGGCGCTGCGCCGACCCGGCCCCGCAGTTCTCGGACACCTTTAACGAGTGGCACACCTGCCCGGGCGGCGAGGACGGTGTTGTGGGGGTGACCTACAACCGGCTGAACTCGACAAACCCATGCGGCGAGTACGCGTTCCTCGACGATTCGAGTTGCAACCTCGCCTCCATCAACGTCTACCGCTTCTTCGACCCCGCGACGGGCACCTTTGACGTCGAGGGCTACGAGCATGCCATCGACCTTATCCAGCTGGCGCTTGAGGCATCGATCGCGTGGGGGCAGTTCCCTACAAAGGACATCGCGCGCAAGACCTACCGGTTCCGCGCGACGGGCCTTGGCATCTCAAACCTCGCGAGCCTGCTGATGGCCAAGGGCATGCCCTACGATTCGCCCGAGGCGCGCGCTCTTGCCTCCGCGCTCGTGGGAACGCTTACCGGTCGCAGCTACGCGGCGTCGGCGATCATGGCGCGCAAGGTGGGGCCGTTTGACTGCTTCGATATCAACAAGCGCCATATGATGCGCGTCATCCGCAACCATGCACGCGTGGCGGGCGCTAGAAACGACCCGTTCGAGGAGCTCACCATCGAGCCGCCCGTTGTCGACTTTGATCTGCTCGTTCAGGCGGGGGAGGGCGAGCTTGCGCAGGCGCTCATCGAGAGCTGGACGTTTGCCGAGGAG
>CASELS010000115.1 GCA_949288855.1 uncultured Collinsella sp.
GAGTAGCGCGAGTGCACGAGGGCGAGCGCCGTCTCCACCGCGGCGTCGTTCAGGTCCAGGTAGAACCGGCGCATCTGGGTGGCCACGAGCATGCCCTTGTAGACGATCGTGCGGGCGGACATGCTGCAGACGTAGAAGATCTTGCCGGCGAGCGCGGGCTCGGCGTCGGCCGCGCGCTCGATCGTGCGGCGGCACACGTAGAGGCGCCGCTCAAAGTCCTGGCCGCGGGGCACGTCCTCCGGGCGGCGCAGGAACGCCTGGTAGATCGTGGGCATGCAGGCGCGCGCCGTGGAACCCAGGTCGTGCGGGTCCACCGGGACCTCGCGCCAGAACATGAGCGGCACGCCGCACTCGGCGCAGCCCCGCTCAAAGACCTGACGCGCGACCGTCACGCCCGCCGGGTCGTCGTGCGGCAGGAAGAGCATGGCCACGCCGTAGTCGCCCTCGTCGGGCAGGATGTGGCCCTCCTTCTGCGCCTCCTTGCGGAAGAAGCGGTGCGGGACCTGAAAGAGCACGCCCGCACCGTCGCCGGTGTTGCGCTCGAGGCCCTTGCCGCCTCGGTGCTCCAGGTTCACCAACACCGAGAGCGCGTCGTCGAGCGTCTGGTGGCTCCTCTTGCCGTGCAGGTGCGCGATCGCGCCGATGCCGCAGGCGTCGTGTTCGTAGCTCTCGCGATAGAGACCGCGGTCCATGGGACTCCCCTCGTTCGGTTTCAAGGGGAGTCTACGGCGCGTTCCCGGCGGGCGAGAAAAGCGAGACGAACTTGCTACGCGCTCGCCACGCACGCGTTTCTCGCCCGCCATCCGCGCGCCACGAGCCGGAAACGCCCGCGAAACGCACGGCGCCGGCGACGCCCCACCCCGCACGTTCTTCTCGCCCGCAAAATGAAAACCTCACAGGTAGTAAGTCTCTCACCAAGTTTTGCGTTATGTCCATCAAGGAAAGGCGTGAAAACTGCCACCACCTGTGAGGTTTGTGAGAGAGCGGGCGAGAAGGACGCGGGCGCGCCGGGTCTTGTCGCCGGCCCGCCGCGACCCCGCCCCGCACGTTTTTGTCGCCCGTCTCGCCTACAATCGAAAGGCAACCACAAGGAGGTCCCCATGGCAGACGCCACCCGCACCATCGCCGTCATCGACGGAAACTCGCTCATGCACCGTGCGTTCCACGCGATCCGCCAGCCCATGAACGCGCCGGACGGCCGCTCCACGGGCGCGCTCTTTGGCTTCTTCAACATGTTCATCAAGATGGTGGACACCTTCCACCCCGACGGCGTGATCTGCGCCTTTGACAAGGGCAAGCCGCGCGTGCGCATGGAGATGCTGCCGCAGTACAAGGCCCAGCGCCCGCCAATGGACCCGGCGCTGCACGAGCAGTTCCCCATGGTGAAGGAGCTGCTGCGCACGCTCGACGTCCCCGTGGCCGAGCTCGAGGGCTGGGAGGGCGACGACATCCTCGGCACCCTGGCGCGCCGCGGCGAGGCGGCCGGCTACGAGATGTTGCTCTTCACCGGCGACCGCGACATGTACCAGCTCTCCACCGAGCACGTGAAGATCGTCTCCACCCAGAAGGGCGTGAGCGAGGTCAAGATCATGGACCCCGCCACGGTCGAGGACCTCTACCACGGCATCACGCCCGAGCTGGTCCCGGACTTCTACGGCCTCAAGGGCGACACCTCCGACAACATCCCCGGCGTGCCCGGCATCGGCCCCAAGAAGGCGGCCGCGCTGATCGTGCAGTACGGCAGCCTGGACTTTGTGCTGGGCGGCAACCTGTCCAAGATTCTGACCGTCGGGCATGAGAACACGCTGCGCATCGCCTTTGTGCTGGGCTTCTTCGGCTTCGGCGTCAAGGCGGCGATCTGGCCGCTGCACGGCTGGCTGCCCAGCGCCGGTGTGGCCCCCACCCCGGTTACCGCGCTGCTGCACGCTGTGGCGGTGGTCAACGCGGGCGTGTTTGCGATCCTGCGCCTGACCTACTACAGCTACGGCACCAATCTGCTGCAGGGCACCTGGGCCCAGGATCTGGTGATGGCCTTTGCGGTGATCACCATCGTGTACGGCAGCGCCATGGCCCTGCGGATGCAGCACCTGAAGCGCCGGCTGGCCTACTCCACCGTGAGCAACCTGTCCTACATCCTGTTCGGCGCCACCCTGATGAGCCCCGGCGGCCTGGCTGCGGCGCTCTGCCACATGGTGGTGCACAGCTTCGTCAAGATCATCCTGTTCTTCTGCGCGGGCGCGCTGCTCTGCCAGACCCACCACAAGGAGTACATCTTTGAGTACGAGGGTCTGGGCAAGCGGATGCCCATTACCTTCGGGGTATTCACCTTTGCCAGCATGGCGTTGAAGGAGCCTGTCTCGTAGCCTTTCTTCTTTCTGGCGAAATAGCCGCGGAAGGTAAGCAGGGCGTAAATCACGCAGGCGATAGCGCCGGCCAGCATACAGGTAATGTTAAATCCGTTTCCACCGAAAAAGTCAGGCACATAGCAGTCTGCGCCGCCGCCGAAGATCCGGATAAAGGTCTGGTTCGTGATGGAGACGGTCATACCGTTGAGCACCACGTTGGAAAGTCCGCGGAATACCAGCATACCGGACAGGGTCGTGATGAACGGAGGAATCCGCACAAACGCGATCCAGAATCCCTGCCATGCGCCGATTACAAGGCCTACCAGCAGCATTACCAGAATGGATACCCACATGTTCATTTCATAGGTCTCCATCATGGTAGCGCCCACCGCGCCTACAAAACATACTACAGAACCAACCGACAGGTCGATGTTTCCTCCTGTCAGGATACAGAGCAGCATACCTGTGGCCAGTACGAACACGTACGCGTTCTGCGCGATCAGGTTATTGATGTTCTGGGGAAGAAGAATCTTTCCGTCTGTCTGCCATGCAAAGAAGGCAGTCACCAGAATCAGCACCAGAATCATCGTATATTTTTTTACAAATTCCATAACACTTGTCTTACTCATTGTCTACT
>CASELS010000116.1 GCA_949288855.1 uncultured Collinsella sp.
GGCCCGCCCGGGTGAAGATAGGTAGGCCCGTCCCCTCCGGTAGCTCCGGGAGGGACGGGCCGGTTTTGCCTCTTGACAATGTTCAGCTCATATTAAAAACCCGGCGTCTAGCAGGATCTTGACCAGCTCCCGTCTCTGCATCTGCTCCTCCTGCGCATTTATATTAGCATATGCTAAGTGTTATTGGCATAAATACTTTGCATATGCTAATAGTTTCTACTTCGCTCATACGTGCTTGCCTAACGCCGCCTCCTCCTGCACTGCCGACAGATAACGAAAAACGCCCGCCTCCCAGCAGGGAAACGGGCGTATCAAATTCGGCTGGCGGAGAGCTGGGGATTCGAACCCCAGATTCCCTTTGGGGGAATACTCGCTTAGCAGGCGAGCACCTTCGGCCTCTCGGTCAGCTCTCCGTTAGCAGCATCACATAATACCGTACTTGCGCGCCGCTGCACAAGTTGCATGCGGAACTTTCGCAAACGCATCGGGCATCTGAGCTGAATTACCGGGCAAACGCCCACCCGCGCCAAAGCGTGTCAGCAAGCGCTACGCCTCGGCCAGAAGCCGCGCGAGCTGCTCGCCGTCCGGCTCATAGGGCTCGCGCACACCGTGGCGCAGCATAAAGGCGTCGTTGCCCTTGCCGGTCACCACCACAACGGCTGGGCGCTTTGCACCTTCCACAGCACGCTCGATAGCCTGGGGGCGGTCGAGCACAATCTCCCACCTGTTATGACCCTGCGCGCTCACCGCACGGGCGATGGCGTCGCAGATGACCGCCGGGTCCTCGGGGCCGGGGTCGTCCTCCGTAATGATGATGCGGTCGGCGAGCTTGCCGGCTGCCTCTCCCATCGTGTCGCGACGATCGACGCCCTTGCCGCCGGTGGCACCAAAGACCACCGTAAGCTCGCGGTCGGGATAGCTCTCCCGCATCTCGCCAAGCAGTGCGGTCAGGCTCATGCCGTTGTGCGCGTAATCGACCACGCCCATGATCTGGCCCGACGCGCTCGGGTAGACTTCCATGCGGCCAGAGACGCGCACCTCGGCAAGACCCTGGACGATATCCTCGGCATCCACGCCGAGCGCCTCCGCGCACGAGATGGCACCAAGCGCGTTGGCAAGGTTGAAATGAGCGGGCGTGGGGAGATACACGTCGCAGGTAAACCGCGGCGTGCGGACCGTGAAGGAAATGCCCGAGCCCGCGCGCCCCCAGCGCGTGAGCACCACATCGGCGGCATCGTCCTCAAGCGAATAGGTCAGTACGCGCTCGCAGGACTGCGCCGCCTCAAGCACCTGCGGCGCCACCTGAATGTCGAGGTTCACCACGGCGGTGCGGCAGTTGCGGAAGAGCATGAGCTTGCTTGTGAGGTAGTCCTCGACCGTCGGGTGCTCGATAGGCGATATATGGTCCTCGCCAAAGTTGGTGAACGCGCCCACGGCAAACTCCACGCCGAGCGTGCGGTGGAGCTTGAGGGCCTGGCTCGACGCCTCCATCACAAAGATGTCGCGGTCCGCAAAGACCGCATTGGCAAGGCGCCGCTCGAGCTCGGGCGCCTCGGGCGTGGTAAGCACGCTCTCGCCGCGCTCCGCACCGTCGTCGTACTCCACGCCGGTAATGAACGCGGCCTCGGGCGCACCCGTGCGCTTTGCGCGCGCCGCGAGGATGCTCCGCAGGTAATACACGCTCGTGGTCTTGCCCTTGGTGCCCGTGAACGCACAGACCTTGATGCGGCCCGAGGGATGGTCCCACGCCGTGTCGGAAAGGATGCCGAGGGCACGCCTGATGTCGCACGCATGAATGAAGGGGATATTGACCCCATAATCGACCTCGGAAATATAGGCGACCGCACCCGCCGCGATAGCATCGAGCAGGTATTCGCGCTTAAAGGAAGCGCCCTTGCAGATAAAAAGCGTACCGGGCTTTACCGCATGGGAATCACACGAAACCCAGCGGATGGGCAGGTCGGCGAGAATCGGGCCCGCTGGGGGCTCTGTCACCAGCGCGTCATGCGCACGGAGGATCTTTAGGTAATCACGCAGCGAGCGGACTCTTTGCGATGCGGGCACAGCGCCTCTCCCCTCTTGCCTGCCGGCGATACGCCGCAGCCGTTGCGGCCGCGCAGCATCTGGCGCCGCAGCTATTGCGCGGCAAGTAGGCGGCCTGAAACTCCTTCGCGAGTTACCTTACCCCCGCAGAATCTCGCGGGCAAGGCTCAAATCGCTTTTTACCTCAGGATAGCTGTCCCCACGGTGCTGGCGCGTCTCGTCTCCCTTGGCGAGCAGCAGCACAACCGAGGGCCGCTCGTCGGCAAGGGCCGTGCGCAGAGCGCGCGTGACCGCCTCCTCGCGGTCGGGGATTATCTTGTGAGCAACACCTGCCGGCGTGTTTGCCGCGAGCTCGGCGCAGATGTCCTCCACCGCCTCGTGAGCAGGGTCCTCCTCGGTGTATATGAGCAGGTCGGCATAGGCGCCGGCAACGCGCGGCAAGGTGCTGCGGCGCTCCTGCGCCTTATCGCCCGGCGCGCCAAAGACCGCAATGATCCGATGGTTCGGATACTGGCGCTTGACCGACGAGAACAGCGCGTCAAAGGAAAGCTCGTTATGCGCGTAATCGACGATGGCAAGCACATGCCCGTCGCCCGAGGCAACGAGCTCCATACGCCCAGGAACGCGCACGTGCGCAAGGCCGCGGGCGATGGCGTCGTAGTCAAATCCCATAAGGCGGGCGATGGCGCAGGCGGCAAGGGCATTGTCGACGTTAAAGAAGCCCGTCATGCCGAGCACGATGCCATGGCGCGTTGTGCCCGCCGCGCCGCGTTCCTCCACCGTAAAGGCGATTCCCCCGTCGACGGTCTCAATATCGGTTGCGCAAAAGTCGGCAGCACGGCCGCGCGCAAACGTTACCGAGCCCTCGGTCGAGACTGCGGGCACATGTTCGGTATGCAGTGTTACCAGCCGCT
>CASELS010000117.1 GCA_949288855.1 uncultured Collinsella sp.
CGGCTGCGCGAGTTGGACACGAGCACCCCGGCGAGGGTGAGCACCCCCGTCACGAGCGCCGCGACGACCGACTCCATGCGCGCCTCCTCCCCGGACGGGGACACCCCGCCCTCTGGGAGAAGTGTCCGACGCGGTCACAAACGTGTATGTCTAGCTGCGGGAATGTTGCGAAGTGTCGCATTCCGTCGCTTCACAAAGGAGTTCACAAAGAACGTCTCTGGAGATTGCTCAGTCCAAAGTAGAAATGTAAACGCATTTGCGACAGTAAAATGTTTTGACAAGAGAAGACAGATTTGCGTACACTCTCTTCGAGGTGATTGACATGAGCGATGAAGAGACTCGCATCAGTAGGCTCCAAGAGCACCTTTCGACGATAAGGAAGGTTGCCGGATGGACAACGGAACGTCTTGGAGAGGAAATCGGCGTCACAAGACAGACCGTGAGCAATCTCGAGCGGAACAAGACCCCGATGACAAAGACCCAGTACCTCGCTCTTAGGACCGTGCTGAATCACGAGATCGTGGCGAACCAGAACCAGGCGCTAGCCCACGTGATTCGAGCGCTTGTGGACAATCCTGTGGAGGACGATGAGGAGGAGCTTGGGAGCGAGGAAGGCGCTGGGGAGCCCGTCGGTGCTGTGGAGAGCCTGAGCAATGTCACGGAAATGTACGCAAAGGCGGAGCCTCCCTCGCTGGCGAAGATGAGCACCGCAGTCATGTCAGGGGCGGCGGTCGGGATAAGCGCCCTTGCGGCGGTGATGGCGGCAGCAACAAGGGGATTGGGAAGAAGCCGATAGGGGGACCACATGAGTCGATGCATCTGCCCGGAGTGCGGTGCGCGGATTTCTAGTAAGGCAAAGGCCTGTCCGCGTTGCGGATACACCGGGGAAGATCAGAACCTTCCGATTTGCGAGCAGGAATCGTATGAGATAGTGCCGGTACTCCAGTGCGAGATCGAGGCGTGGAACCCCGTGGAGGCGGAGCTCAGCTCACTCGGCTACGAGGACAACAGGACGATCGTAGAGTACCTAGGCAACTGGGAGAAGATTAAGGTTGCCGCCCCGTCACTCGCGCAGGCCATATTAGACGCGGCCAAAGAGGAGCACGTACTCGTTGCGAAGATGTCCCCCTACATCAAGAAGCTCATCAGGGAGGGAAGGCTGAAGCTGCAACTCGACAAGCAGGGCGAAATCATGGCCATACTCCGGAGCACAGAGAAGAACGAGTGGGTAAAGCAGCTGAGGCTTGAGGACATGTCCTTCGCCCCAAACGTGACGCAATCTCTGAACCACCTTACGAACATGGCGATGATGGCTCAGATTCTCAACGAAATCGAGAGCGTCGGAGAGTCGGTTCGTCGGGTGCACGAGGAGCTTCAAGGAGACAGGATTGCCTTGGCAGAAAGTGCTTGGGAGAAGCTCCTTCAGGCAAGAAGGATGGAGAGCCCAGCCCTGAGAGAGATGGCCACGATAAGCGCCATCCACGCAGCGACGGACGCGAAGAGAATGCTGATGCGGGGCTTCGAGCGTAGCAGGAGGTTTGTCGAGCAGAACTCAGGAAAGGGCGAGCTGCAAATTCTTGCCGAATTCGGAAGGAAGAAAGACCTGAACTCAATGGCAGAAGATGCGTTCCAAGACCTCGTGGCTCTCACCAACGTGGTGCGAGCGGAATGCGAAGGTTACACGATGCTCGAAGAATACGAAAACGCAGCTAAGAGCCTTGAAAGCTTCGAAGTATTCATAAGGCAAAACAAGCTCGACGACAGGAACACGCTTTTGTTGCTAAACGGATCCTTGAAGGAGAAAAGAATGACAGCTGTGGAGGAGTTCAGCAGCATTGCGAAAAATATCGAAAGCCTCAGGAGAAGAGGGGCGCTAGGAGCACAATCGAGCGAACTGCCCCCAGAAAAGGAAGGGGAAGATAAGGGTGTCAAAGAGTAAGACGAAGGAAACGGGACAGAAGGCATGCAAGAAGTGCGGCACCCCTCTCCCTAGCACATGGAAATACAAGTATTGCGAAAATTGCAGGAGGGATAGGGCAGAGAAAAGGAGAAACGCAATCGCAGGTGCGGTCGGTGTGACAGTGTCAGTAGGTATCGCAGCAAAAGATAAGATCGCGCCGTTGGCACAGAAGGCGGCCCCACATATTAAAGGTGTCGTCAATGCTGTGGCCAGGCACCTTAGGAAATAGAAATGCCCCGCCCCTCGCGCCGCCCGCACGGCAGGTTCGTCCCGAGGGCTATCCGGCGGCGCGTCCACCCCTCCGGCCCATGCGGCGCAGGCGCCGCACGCGCCGGAGGGGTGCCCATTATGAGCTCTTCGCGGTGAGGTAGCCGGCGCCGCCCACGCCGTCGATCCTCATGTACTGGTAGCCCGCGCGCGAGCTCGCATAGGTCGTTCCCGCCCCGCCCACGAGCGAGGCGCACTGGTAGAACGTCTGGAAGCCGGAGACGCCGGAGGCCGGCAGCTCCCAGTCGGCGTCGGCCCAGATCGTCGCGAGCGAGCCGCACCCGCCGAAGGTGTAGGCGAGATCCTCGAGCGAGGACGGGTCGAGCCCGGAGAGGTCGATCTCGGTGAGCCCCGAGCAGCTGTTGAAGGTGTGCTGCATCTCGCGCACGCCGCAGAGGTTCCCCATGCCCGTCACGCTGGCGATCTCCCCGTGCCCGTAGAACCAGTAGTTCGTGTTCACGTGGTCATAGGTGGCCATGTCGGCGGCGATCTCCACGGCCTCCACGTCGTGCCGGTGGTCGTACCAGGGCTGGTAGCCGACGGAGTTGTACCGGGCGTTCGCGCACAGGCGCCCCGACGACACGAGCTCCCGCCCC
>CASELS010000118.1 GCA_949288855.1 uncultured Collinsella sp.
CGGCGATCGCCGGGCGGATGCGCTCGTCGGCGAAGGCGCGGCCCGCGGACGTGAGCGAGACGAGCTTGGTGCGGCGATCGCTCTCGGCAGGCGCGAGCGTGACCAGGCCGCGCGCCTCGAGCGTCTTGAGCGCCGAGTTGACGGTCTGCTTGGAGTAGGAGAAGTCGCCCGCGATCTGGCGCTGCGTGACGCTGCCGCCGGAGACCTCGAGCGCGTACATGATCCAGTACGCGGTCTCCGAGAGGCCGCACCCGCGCGCGAGCTCGTAGTAGAGCTTGTCGCTCTCGCGGTAGAGCACGTCTATCTCGCGCGCGCTCGTGAGCTGGTCTGATGTGGGCACCTCTCCCCCTTCTCTCGGTTGCGAGGTGCCACATTAGTCCGATTTCGGATGATTGTCAAGGGACGCTGCGACGGCGTGCGACGGCACGGGCGCCCCTCGCGCACCGAGACGGAACATCTGCACAAATCGGCCGCGACTCCTAGGCGCTTTTGTGCAGTTGCTCCGTCTCGGTGAAGGGGCACGCGGGCGAGAAGAACCTGCCCCCTGGACTACGACGCGGAATCAGTCGCTCAGCGCGTTCTCCAGCTGCTCGACGAGCAAGTCCACCGTCGTGCACGGGTTACACTTCGAGGGCAGCTCGTGCTCCCCGTGCTGCTCGCGTACGCTTCTGGCGTGGCGCTTAGCCATTTCATGGTCGCCAAGTTCCGCGAGCACGGAGAATATGTCCTCGCGATTCTTCTCAAATCCGCTGCGCCCCGCCTTCTTGAACGCCGCGTCGAGGATGGCGACCCAGTCGTCCCTCGACAGCGCTGAGTCATAGCGCCCCAGGTAGAGACAGAGCCAGTACTCAAACGCCTCGTTGCTCCATGCGGCGTGGAACCCGTTGTGCTCCGCGGCGGAGACGGCTTTGTCAAAGCTCTCGAAGTCGTCCCGGTCGAACACCACCCAGACGTTGTCATAGTTCCGCAGAGATCGGTTCACCTTCTTCGCAACCCACTCGACCAGCGAGGTGGTGACGCGACCGGCGCCCTCGATCTCCACCTCGTCGGGCACAGTCTCGACGAGCGACCTGACAAGGCCCTCGAAGTAGTGCGGCTCAGTTTTAGCCCCTTCAGAGACGATCAGAAAGGTCTCGCAGCGAGGCTCCCTCGTCTCGGTCGTCCGCGGCCCCCTCTGCCTACGGCGTCTGTCGAATCTCCCGCTAGCACTCATCCTCGTCACCCCCAAGCACAAACTCCTTGAGCTTGGGAATGGCGCCAAACATCCCGGAGAGGTAGCCCTTCGTGTAGTTGGTGTCGTTGCGTAGCTTGAAGTCGGCGAGCGAGTAGAGCTCTGAGGAGCCACTCTCGTTCTTGTCCACGAACCACACCTGGTCCCTCCGCAGGTAGCGCTTGTCCAGCATGGAGGTGTCATGCGTGGTGAACACCAGCTGCCCCTTGACGCCCTCGCGGTGGAACTGCGTTATGAGCGCACGGACGAGCAGTGGGTGAAGCGCCGCGCTGAGCTCGTCCATGAGCAGGGTGGCGCTGCAGTCGGCTGTTGTGCTCAAAAGGTAAAACAGCACGATTGCCTTCTTGGTTCCCCCGGATTCGATTGCAATCGGAACGCGATAGTCCCTACCGTCGGCGCCGCGATGGTGCGTGAAAACGAGCACGTTATCGCCATTTCTCTCCACAGAGATGTCCTCGATGCAGACATCAATGGCCCTGAGGAACTCAAGAAGGCGAGCGTGCTCAGCCTCGTCCGCGTATTCGAGAGCAACGTCCTCAAGAATGTCGTCCACGAATTCGGAGGAGATGCTAGTGAAGGCAAATGTCCTCGAGACACAACGCTTGGCGAGCTTGAAATACGGAGTCTTGAGAGCGACACCGCTCATGAATGAGAGCGCCAGCGTCTCCTCAGAGATGTTCTCCGCATACCTGTCGCACTCGGAGCGAATGGAGGAGCCGAACTCGATGTCCTGACCCTCACGCTCAAACAGGACGCTCAGCCGCTTGGTTGACGCCTTCACAAGATAGAGCCACTCAGAGAGCACTCTTCTACCATCGGTCGAGAAACCATATCGAATTTCGCCCTCTTCTACGTCAAACGTCGCCTCAAACTCAGTCTCGTCCTTACCGTCGGAGGCAAACTTGAACGGGTCATAGTGACGCATAAGGGCAGATCCGTTGCGGCCGACGACAAAATCGCCCGAGCCGCCCGCAGCGCGCTCATCCACCTGGCTGAACGATTCCGCGACAATTCCTGAAAAAGCCTGATAGGCCCTTATCAGCTGGCTCTTGCCGGAGGCGTTAGCCCCATAGATGGCGACGACCTTCAGGAGCTTCTCACCCATGGAGGACTCTGCCAGGTTGTACTCATGCTCCTTGTACGCGGGAGCGGCGCGCAGGTCGAGATCGCGTCGCGAATTGTGGTGTAAGGGAGACCCGACATAGGAACGGCCTCCGCCCTAGAATCTCTTTCGACCAAGAGAAGGATTCGAGGGAACGGAG
>CASELS010000119.1 GCA_949288855.1 uncultured Collinsella sp.
GGCGCTCAATGCGGTGCTCAAGGCCATCGTTAATAGTCCGCGACCGGAGGGGTTCCGCCTGGTCGCGGAGAGCGGCTACAGCTTTCCCTCCGGCCACTCGATGGTGGCGATGGCCTTCTTCGGCCTGCTCATCTGGATGATATGGCGCTACCACAAGCGCGACGCCATGCGCGTCGTCTGGTGCGCCTTCTTTGCCCTCGTCATCGTTGCGGTGGGCCTGAGCCGCATCTATCTGGGCGTGCATTACGCCTCGGACGTTCTGGCGGGATTTTGCGTCTCGCTCGCCTGGCTGGCCTTCTACACCAAGGCCGTGGCGCCGCTCTTCGTGGCGGTCGACGCGCCGCGGGACTAGAGGCGCGGGCTCCCGGAAACGCCGCCCCGGTGCGAGATTTCCGGCAAATGCGTGTTGGCCGCACGCATTTGCCGGTTATTTGGCACTATCGCACGCATTTTCCGGTTATTTGGCACCGAGACGCGCATTCGACCGGTTTTTGGCACTGGGCTCTTCGTGGCGGCGACGCGCGAGCCGCGGCGACACTACCCCAGCGTGATGATCTGAGCGTCGACGACCTTGCCCTCTTCGCAGATGATGCGGCCCATGGACGGACGAGATCGGCGCGGGTAGGTGGGGCTGCCGGGATTCATCACGAGGGTGTGCGTCCACTCGTCACGCTCCAGGACGGGCGTGTGGGTGTGGCCGAAGATCGCAATGTCGCTCTTGAGCAGGTTCAGGCGCTTGCGGTAGTGCGTGACCTGCCACCTGAGGCCGCTCCCCACGAAGATCTTGCGATCCTTGACCATGGGGCCGTAGTCGTAGGACCAGTCGTTGTTGCCCAGGCACATCTGGACGCGCGCGATGTCGCTCAGGGTGCGATAGTCGGAGGGAGAGCAGATGTCCCCCGCATGCACGATGACATCCGCGCCCTGCAGCTGCTCGAGCAGCTCGGGCGAGAGGTAGCCGTGCGTATCGGAGATGATGTCGTACCTGGTTGCCACGAACGTCCCTAGAGGCCGAGCGCGCGCTTGAGCGCGACGACGCGACGACGCGAGACGGAGATCTTCTTTCCCTCGATGCCGTTGATGCCGAGTTGCAGGATGCCCGAGGAGATGACCTCGACGTCCTCCACGTACTCGAGGTTCACGATGTAGCCTCGGTGCACGCGGAAGAAGCCGTGCGGCGCGAGCTTCTGCTCGAGCTTGGCAAGCGAGATCGTGGAGAGGAAGCGGTCGTCGGCCGTATAGATGCAGGAGTAGTCGTCCTTGGCCTCGATGTAGCGAATCTGGTCGATGGGGACGAGCACCTTGCGGCCGCTCTTGACCACCGGGATGCGCTCCACGGAGGAGTGGCTCTGGGGCTGAGGCTTGGAGCGGGCCTGGACCTTGTCGAGCGCCTGCGCGAGACGCTCGGGATCGACGGGCTTCATCAGGTAGTCGATGGCGTCGACCTCAAAGGCCTCGAGCGCGTACTCGCTGTAGGCCGTCACAAAGACGATGGCAGGCGGGTTCTTGAGACGGTGGAGCGCCTCGGCGAGCTGCATGCCTGAGGTCTTGGGCATCTGAATGTCCAGGAACATGACGTCGGCCTTGGCCTCCATCAGCTTCTCGACCGCCTCACGAGCGCTCGACGCCTCCATGATGGCGTCGACCCGACCCGTCTCCTCGAGCAGATACCTCAGCTCGGAGCGGGCAGGTGCCTCGTCGTCTACGATCATCGCGCGCATTGCTTCCCTTTCACGTTCGCGGCGGAACCGCCATCACACAGTCTATTCTTTTCTGCGCCGTCCCGCACGCGTGAGTCTTCTGCGCGCGCCAACGAGCCGCAGCGTCACGCACGTGCCCTCGCCGGGCTTGGAGACGATCTCGACGCCCGAGCCCACGCCGAAGAAGCGCTCGACGCGCTCCGCGACGTTGCGCAGGGCCATGCCGGTGCCGGCGTTCTTGTCGCCCGAGCGGCGCGGGCGGGCCTCAGTGGCGTCGGCAAGCAGCCGGTCGGCAGCCTCCTTGTCCATGCCCAGGCCATCGTCGGCAACGGCAATAAGGATATCATCCCCGTCACTCGCGACCTGAACGTCTACATGAAGCGGGCCCTCGTCGCGCATGGCGTGGCGCACGGCGTTCTCGACGATCGGTTGGATGAGAAACGACGGCACGTCCAGCTCGCCGCAGCCGGGCTCGACGTGCTCGGTCTCGACGATGCGCTCCTCGCCGAAGCGTGCCTTCTCGATCTTGAGGTATCGCCGCGTCTGCTCAAGCTCCTGAGAGAGCGGGATGAGGGTCTTCTCGGAGCTCTCGAGCGTGCGGCGATAGAAGGTGGAGAACTCGCGGAGCAGGTCGCGGGCCTTGGTGGGGTTGGTGCGCGTGAACGAGGCGATGGTGTTGAGCGTATTGAAGAGGAAGTGCGGGTTGATCTGGGCCTGCAGCGCCTTGACCTCGGCACGAGCGG
>CASELS010000120.1 GCA_949288855.1 uncultured Collinsella sp.
GGGAGCACCTCATCGAGTGAGGTCCATGTCACGCCAAGCGGGTAGGTAGGCGCGACATCGGCGGGACCGGTGCTCGGCGTGCGGGCGAGAAACTCGCCCACCAACTGCACCGGAGCACGGTAGTCGCCGCCCGCCACGTCAAAGGCCGCGCGCTCGCAGCGCCGCTGGAGCGCGACCCCCGCCAAGGGGTCATCCCCGGGAAGGTCCTCGGGGTTCACGTTCACCAGCAGCGCGGCGTTGGCATTGGCGCCGGCGCGCGCGTACTCACTCGCACCGTTGGTGACGACACCACGCGGCTCCGAGGCGGCCGCAACGACCATGCCGCCCGGGCACATGCAGAAGCTAAAGACCGAACGACCGCCCTTGGGATGGGCGACGAGCTTGTAGGGAGCCGCCCCGAGCGCCGGGTGGCCGGCGGCCGCGCCGTACTGCGCGCGGTCGATGAGGCGCTGCGGATGCTCGATGCGCACCCCCATGGCAAACGTTTTGCGCTCGAGGTGAAAGCCGCGGCGCTCGAGGAGCTCGAACACGTCACGAGCGGAGTGCCCGCAGGCGAGCACCAAGCGATCGCAGGCGATGCGCTCGACCGATGCCGGCACATCGCTCGTTGCCCCGCGCCCGAAGGCCGCCGAGGAGTCGCGCCGCTCGACCTCGATGCCGCGAACGGCACCTGTCGCATCGCGCTCGATGTCAACCAAACGGGTCCGATAGCGCACCTCGCCACCGAGCTCGCGGATGCGCGCCGCGATATGTTCCACGACCCGGGGCAACAGATCGGAGCCTATGTGCGGCTTGGCGTCCCAGAGAATCTCCCGCGGGGCACCGGCGGCGACAAAGGTCTCCAGGATGAGACGATGCGCGGGGTTCTTTGTCCCCGTCGTCAGCTTACCGTCCGAGAACGTGCCCGCACCGCCAAGGCCGAACTGGATGTTGCTCTCGGTATCGAGTTCGCGCGTGCGTAGGAAGCGCTCGATGGCCTCGGCGCGCCGGGCGGCATCGTCGCCGCGCTCGATCACGAGCGGCTCAAGCCCCGCCTCGGCGAGCGCGAGCGCGGCAAAAAGCCCCGCACACCCTGCGCCGACCACCACGGGGCGGTGGCAAAGCGAGCCGCCGGCAGCGTGGGGAAACGCCGGCGCCGCATCGTCGACGAGGTGGATATGCGTGCGCCGCGCAGAGGGAATGGCCTCGAGGAGCGCCTCGTCCGCCCAGGCATCGCCCGTCGATACACGCGCCGTGCAGATGAGGTGCACGTCGCTCTTGCGGCGCGCATCAACCGCGCGGCGCCTGAGCTCAACCTGCGAAAGCGCGCTTGGCTCGCAGGAAAGAACGTGTGCGGCAGCGCGGCGCAGTGCGGCGAGGCACGACGTCTCGTCGCGCCCCTCATCGAGCGAAAGCCTGATATCCGTAATCTCGAGCACGTCCTCGTCCTCCCGTCGGCCACGTTGTCGCCGGCCTTATTGTCTTGTAGCCTCGCGCGCCGCGGCAGAGCCCGCGACCAAGCCCGACGTCCAGGCCCACGCCAGATTGAAACCGCCGCAATCGGCATCCATATCGAGCGCCTCGCCACAGGCATAAACGCCGCTAAGATGAGAGTCGGCACAGGCAAGGGTCGCGCCGTCCACCGCGTCGAAGGGGATGCCGCCGCGGCGCACCTGCGCCTGGCGCTCCTCCGCCGTACCCTCGACCGTGAACGTAAGATGCTTCGCCGCGCGCGTGATCGCGGACACGCCCGGGCGCGCGCCATCGCTTTTCCGTGCCTGCGCGAGCACAAGCTCCGCCAAAGGTCGCGCCAGAAGGCCATCGAACCAGGCGCTCGGCGCGGCAGCCAAGGGGCCGAGAACCGCCTCCCGCGCCGTTAGGTATGCACCAAGCTCGCGCTCGTCATACGTCGGGAAGAGGTCGAGCGCGAGTTTGTCACCTGCGTGCACGCGGCGCGACGCATCGAAGGAGACGATGCCGGAAATCCCGTACGGGCGGAAGAGCACCTCTCCCTCCTCCTGCCAAACGATGCCGTCCTCCCACGCAAGCGAGAGGCGCCCCTC
Organism: uncultured Collinsella sp.; assembly: GCA_949288855.1. Lineage (GTDB taxonomy): Bacteria > Actinomycetota > Coriobacteriia > Coriobacteriales > Coriobacteriaceae > Coprousia. The sequence goes on from CASELS010000120.1 coordinate 2,043, forward strand.
AACGCGCAGGCCGTCGAGTCTCTCGAGGGCCTGCGGGGAGGCGTCAAACGATCCCGCGACAGGACAGAGCACGGGGCGCTCGGGCAGATGGGGCGCGCCAAAACGCTCGCACAGCTCCTCCGAGCGGCCGCCCAGCGC
>CASELS010000121.1 GCA_949288855.1 uncultured Collinsella sp.
CTCTCGCCCTCGCGCGCGGTGACGCCACGCCCGGGCACGGCGGCAAAGTCGTCCACCACACGTGCGACGATGCCCATCTCCTCCGCGCGCGCCATGATGGCCTCGGCAAGCGGGTGCTCGCTTTTGCGCTCGAGCGCGGCGGCGAGCTTCATGAGCGCCTTCTCGCTCATGGCGGGCGTGCCGTCGGCGCGGCGCGCAGGGATGACGTCGGTCACCTGCGGGCGCCCCTCCGTCACGGTCCCCGTCTTGTCGAGCACCACCACGCTCACCTTCTGCAGGGTCTCGAGGGCCTCGGCGCTCTTAAAGAGCACGCCCATCTCGGCCCCCTTGCCGGTGCCCACCATAATGGCCACGGGCGTGGCGAGCCCGAGCGCGCACGGGCAGCTGATCACCACCACCGCCACGGCGGCGGTGAGGGCTTCGTTGACGTTGCCCGTCGCGATCATCCACGCGATAAATGTGACAGCGGAGATGCCGAGCACCACCGGCACAAAGACGCCGGCAACTTTGTCGGCAATGCGCGCGATGGGCGCCTTGGTGGCGTTGGCGTCCTCTACGAGCCGGATGATCTTGGCGAGGGCTGTGTCGGTGCCCACGCGCGTGGCGCGGAAGGTGAAGGCGCCCGTGCGGTTGACCGTGGCGGCGTTGACGGTGTCGCCGGGGTGCTTCTCCACGGGAATCGACTCGCCGGTGAGCGCGCTTTCATCGACGGCGGAGCTTCCCTCGAGCACGATACCGTCCACGGGGATCGACTCGCCGGGGCGCACGAGCACCGTGGCGCCGAGCGGAATGGTCTCGACGGCGACCTCGGATTCGCGGCCGTCCTCGCCTATGATCGTGGCGCGCTTGGGCGCGAGGTCGATGAGCTTCTCGAGCGCGCCGCCCGTCTTGGACTTGCTGCGGGTCTCGAGGTACTTGCCCACGGTGACGAGCGTGAGGATGGTGCCCGCGCTCTCGATGTAGAGGTTGTCCATGCAGATCATGTGCGCCGCCTCAACGCCCGCGGGGGTGCCCGCGGCAAGCGCGTCCGCCATGAGGAACATCGCGTAGACCGACCACGCGGCGCTCGCCGCCGAGCCGATGGCTATGAGCGCGTCCATGGTGGGAGCGCGGTGCCAGAGCGACTTGAAGCCGTTCTCAAAGTAGGCGCGGTTGACGTACATGATGGGCAGTGCCAACGCAAGCTCGGTCAGGGCGAGCGTCATGGCGTGGGCGGGATCGGTAAAGACGGCGGGCACCGGCCAGCCGAGCATGTGCCCCATGCCGATGTAGAACAGCGGCGCCCAAAAGATGAGCGACGTGATGAGGCGCCGCTTCATGGCCCGCGCGGTCTCCTCGAGCTTCTTGGTGGGGGACTCGAGCTTGGCGGCACGTGTCGGCGCACCCGCGGTACCGGGCGCGGCGGCGGGGGCCCCTTGCGGGGATGCCGAGTAACCGGCGCGGTCCACGGCTGTGCAGATGTCCTCGTCAGTGAGTGCATTCTCGTCAAAGTCGACCGTCATCGAGCCCGAGAGCAGGTTCACTGCAACGCTCTGGACGCCGTCGAGCTTCTCGACCGCCTTCTCTACATGGGCCTGGCACGCCGCGCAGGTCATGCCACCCACATCGAAGCATTCGTGTGCCATGAGTCGCCTCCTTGGGCAAAGCGCCGCACCGTGGTCCCGCCTGGCGGTGCGACGAGATTGTTCCTGCCCATCATATACCCCCGGGGGGTGGGGTGTATAAGACAATTTTGAGAGAAACGCTCAGAACGCGCGAAAAGACGCGCTATATCTGCGCTGCCCATGCGTCTGCGCCCATAGCTTCTTCTGGCAATGTGCACTATTTTGCACATTGCTCATTCTTCAATGGCTTCAATGGCGCGAATCGCCCTCGCCGCCCACGCGCTCTGGCGCGCGCAGGTGGCCAGTGCCCCCGCATCGTGCGCATGATGGGGTTTGCGTGCGCGCCGGCGGCTTCCTCCCACGGGTGCCGACGAGACCCCTATACTTACCGCGGCGGTTTTCTGCTCCCGCGCCCCTGCTCCAGCTGGCCTTGGCGTCCGCTTCGCGCGATTCCGCCGATACGAACACTTTTTCTTGAGGCATGTGCCACGTGGCCGTGTATGCGACCGCGTGCTCGTCGTGCTTGG
>CASELS010000122.1 GCA_949288855.1 uncultured Collinsella sp.
ACCAGCTCGTCAAGGGCTTTGGCGGCGACCACGCCTGCCAGCGTCATCGCCAATTGGAGCTTCAAATCGTCCATTTCGATCACCTCCTTCCTGATGGTTCTATTATATATGATTGTTCCCTTATATACAAGGATTATTTTGCCTGGTAATCATAGAAAAAGCCCCGCCGGAGCGGGGCTGTGGTTATTCACTTTCTCCTTGCAAGTCATCCTCGGTTTTATGCTTCTTGTTCCTAACGTCCAAAGCGACATTGACAATGATTGTTGCTCCTGGAACAGCAAGAAGGCTGAACGATGCGGCGTCTTCAGTAATAACAAACGCAAAAAATGCGAGCACGGCAAATAACCCATTGAGCAGAAACGTGTACAGCTGGCCTCTTTTCTTCTGACCAATAGCCGCGTCTACCAACCGATCGCTTCTATCTGACTCGTCAATTATCTGCGCATCGTTCCACTCGACCATTTTCTCCTGAGCGAACTTTGGGTATTTCCCAAAAGAGTCAGGGTCTGGCAGCAATCCTTTCCACTGGTATGTTTGACCCATGGAAAAGCCGGATATCAGCAATCTCCTTAGTTCGTCAGCAGGAATCTCCCCGATTACAGCTTTAGCTATTTCTTCTGGGCTTTCTTCACCAACAGAGAGGACGCTGTCATCAACGCAGCCGTCATGCGCTGAGACTGAACGTTCTTTTTCATCCTCGCGCTCGACTGCTTCCTCATTTTCTCTAGCTTCTGGCTTCCGTCCAGGCCGGGAATCGTCAGCAAGTCCATTGCGTCCATGGTCCACGACCTCCTCCTTTTCCTTTCTACACGCTCTTCACTGAGCAAAGCAATTGTACAACGTGGTAACAATCGACGAGCAAAACGTTAACCAGCGGTATTGCCGAAGGCGTAACTACTCGATGTCCTCTATTTCCCCGTAGTCCCCTCGCCGCGAGCACCGCAGCATCACGTCAGCGTGCGCCCTCCGCACCACAGCCTCGGGCATCTTGCGCAGGATGCCCTCTGCCGCCTGGTCTCCCTCGTGCAAGGCGTCTGCAAGCTCGTCGGCCTCCTCGAACACTTTGTCGAGCTGGCTTGAGGCGTCCAACTCGGCAGACTGCCTGTTCGCCGGGAAACGGTACGGCGATTCCTCGCGACGGTTCCACGCGTTGATCGCGCGGTCGATGGCGACCCAGCGCGTCAAATCCTCGCCCGTCGGCTCCCATGTCGTGCGGCCTCCCGAGTACTCGCGCGACGTTGAGACGTGGCACGAGCTGCACACCACGCGCGCCTCCGCGAAGTCCTCGCTCTCGAAGGTCTGCACGTACGGCTTGCCTCCGCAGAATGGGCAGGACTTAAGCATCATTGACTCGCTCGCCTGGGCGTACGGCTCGTCCATGCTGTCGCGGACGGCGAGCAGGCGCGCGAACCTCCCGAAGCTTCCCTCGTCGGCGTAGCCCCACAAGTGTCCATACGCTTTGCACCCCGTGCGGCACGCCCTGCTGATGTTGGTCTGGTCTCCTGCGACGGCCTTCGCGGCGGCGGACGTGCTCTCGTAGCGCACGCCGTCGTCGCGGATGACGGCTCGCTTAGGCTTCGGCATCCTCAGCCTCCTCCCCTCGCCAGCAATAGCCCTCCGGCGGCACGATGTGGCTCCACAGCGAGCAATAGCGGCGTCCGTCCGTCGTGGGCTTGCAATGCTGGCAGTCGCGACACCTGATGACCGCACCCACAACGAAAACTGATGAATTTTGCGCGTCCAAGTCGACGATGACCTCGCTCATTCCTCCACCACCTTCGCCCCGCAATTGGGGCAGAAACGGAAGTCCTTGTGCTCTAACCAGTCATCAGAGTCTCGCGCTACGTACATGCCCGTGTCGAAGTACTCGCCGCACGCAGAGCAGTAGTAGTCCTGGTGCACGTTGTCGTAGACGATTCGGCACGCCAGCTCAGGCACGTACTTGACCGCTCCTCGGTCACGCCCGTCGTCATGCTCGACGCTCACGTAGTCCGGCCATTCGTCGGCAGGCCAGTTGCCGCCAAGTACCAAGCTCGTGTGACTCATCTCTACCCCTCCCCGCACGCCTCGCGGATGCGGCGGGCGTAGTCGCTGACCGATTTCGTGCTGATGACGTTCGAGAAGTGCGCTTCTGTCTCGGCGACGTCCTTGTCCATATAGCGCGCCAGCCTGAGCAGCGCGTCGCGGTCGACGATCGTCTCCTTCGGAACGATGCTCGTTCCCCATTTGGCCAACTCCCGGTTGCGAATCGAGCCAAAAGTCTCCCCGCACGCCTCGGCGATGTTCCTCGCGGCATGGAGAATATAGACCGGCGAGACGCTGCTCCCTTGTTTTGCTGACCTCACGGAGTCCGCAGCCATCACCGTCGCGATCGCCAGCAGCCGTTCTCGGTCGAGCCGTTCGGCGTCTATACCGCGCAGCCTCGCAGCCACCTCGCGGCGCTCTGAATCGTCAATCATGATTCCTCCTCGATGACGCGCGCCCCGCAGAACGGGCGATATTCGAAAGATTCAAGCACCGCCAGGTGCGACACCTCGTACTCGTAATCGGGGTTCGACCCGCTGACAAGCTCCCCGCAGGCCGAACACGCGTACTCGGCCATCTTTTCGTCGTAGAAGAACTCGCACGTCCGCTCCGCGCGGCGGTTCCAGAGGTCGGCCGCAATCATGCCGTCATCGAGCCGCATGGTCGGCGTGCCGCATCCGCACGTCTGGCACACTACGGCGCATGCGGTGCCTCCGTAGGTCTCGAACCTCGCCTCGCCCCCGCAGAACGGGCACGGCAGCAGCTCACTCATGATTCCTCCCTTCGTCCCCAGGCGCAGAAGCCCTCTGGCGTCGGCTCAACGAACGCCATAGCGCCCGTGCACTTGCTGCGCTCGTGCTTGCTCGGCTTGCGCCAGTGCACGCAGTCCCGGCACCGCACGACCTCTTCGCGCTGCGCC
>CASELS010000123.1 GCA_949288855.1 uncultured Collinsella sp.
TCGGTGCCGGGGATGCTCGCGGGCACGAGCGGCGACGCGCCGGTGGCGATGACCAGCCTGTCGTAGGCCTCGACGTGCTCGGAGCCGTCCTTTCCGCGTACGGTGACCTCGTGCGCGCCGGCGTCGAGCGCGACGGCCTCCGTGCCCGTGCGCACCTCCACACCGGTGAGGCCCTCGTAGGCGGCCGGTGTGTTGACGATGAGCTGGTCGCGCGTCTGAATGTCGCCGCCGATGTAGTAGGGCAGGCCGCACCCGGCATAGCTGATGTCCTCGCTCTTGGTTGCGACGACGACCTCTGCCGAGCGGTCGCACCGCTTGAGCTTGGCCGCGACCTTGGTTCCAGCGGCCACGCCGCCGACGATCAGGTACCTCATGGCGCCCCTCTCCTTCTTTGCCGCCTCGTGCGGCGCCCGTTGTCATACATGGTATTCCTTCGGTGGCATATCATGGGCGCAGGCAGGAAGAACGGGGGACCACATGCCCAGGACGGCGATCTTCAGCGACATCGACGGAACGCTGCTCGACTCCGCGCATCAGGTCACGACGCGCACGCGGGCGGCGATCGAGGCGGTGCAGCGGGCGGGCGTCCCCTTCGTCATCGTGACGGCCCGCGGCATCTCAGGGACGTACCCGCTTCTCGAGCAGCAGGGCATCACCTGCACCGTGGTCACCTACAGCGGTGGCGTCATCCTCGACGAGGCGCGCAACGTGATTCACCATCACGGCCTCACGCGCGCCCAGGCACAGAAGGTCGTGGACTTTGCCGAGGCTGAGCGCCTACCCATGACCTGGAGCGCCTATTCCTTCGAGGACTGGGTGGCGCCCGACGCGGGCGACCCACGTCTCATCGCGGAGGAGCGCATCGTCATGGCGGAGGCTCGCGAGGGGACCATCGCCTCGATCGAGCGTGACGAGGTTCAGAAGATCCTCTGCCTCTGCACGCAGGGGGAGACCGCCGCGGTGGAGCGTCGCCTCAAGGAACGCTTTCCCGAGTTTGCCATCGCCGTCTCGTCGGAGACGCTCATCGAGGTCATGCCAGCGGGTTCGAGCAAGGCCGGCGCGGTGCGCACCCTCTGCGAACTCTGGGACCTTGACCCCGCCGATGCCATCGCGTTCGGGGACAACTACAACGACCTGCCTATGCTCGAGGCCGTGGGTCGCGGCTACCTCATGGGCAACGCCCCTGTTGAGCTGCTCGCCGCCGCGTCGCTCGTCGCGCCCGACAACGATCACGACGGCGTGGCGCGCGTTCTCGAGAGCCTCGGGCTTGCCCCTGGTACCGATGGAGCGGGCAGTATATAGACATTTGAATGGATTGCGATGCCGGTCGGAGCGCGTGAGTCCAAAATCGTGCATAAAACGCTCGCTCGTGCAGCATTAGCTCGGCGTGCTGCATAAAAAGCCCGTTCGTGCAGCACAGTTTTTGGCCAGCAAACGGATTTAGCGCTGCACGTAGCGACGAATGCCCAGATGCACGTTAACCACCGGGCCCCTGGGACTGAATAATGCGCTACACGAGCCGGCGTTTTATGCGCGGGACCACCTCTAACGCTGCACGAAGGCGACTTTTATGCAGCAGAGGCGCCGGGGGAGCGCAACATCCGCTTGTCCGTCCCCGCTTGTGCAAGAATGGCAGCGTCAGACAACGGGCGCGAGCCCGACGAGAGGAGATCCCCATGAAGGTTGCCATCCCGACCCTCGGCAACGGAGGCCTGGACTGCGAGCGGTCCGGCCACTTTGGCCACTGCGACTGCTTCACGGTCGTCGACGTGGAGAACGGCGAGGTCGGTGCCGTTAGCATCATCGACAACCCTCCCCACGAGGAGGGTGGCTGCATGCGCCCCGTCGCGCTGCTTGCCCAGAACGGCATCGATGCGATCGTGGCCGCCGGCATGGGCATGCGCCCGATGATGGGCTTCGCCCAGGCCGGCATCACCGTCTACTTTGAGAACCAGACCCCCAACGTGGGCGAGGTCGCGCAGATGGCCGCCGCCGGAAAGCAGACCCCCGAGCGCCATGGCGTGGATCGACCCGAGCATCGAGGCCAT
>CASELS010000124.1 GCA_949288855.1 uncultured Collinsella sp.
GGGGCGGGAGCTCGTGTCGTCGGGGCGCCTGTGCGCGAACGCCCGGTACAACTCCGTCGGCTACCAGCCCTGGTACGACCACCGGCACGACGTGGAGGCGGTGGAGATCGCCGCCGACATGGCGGCCTACGACCACGTGAACACGAACTACTGGTTCTACGGGCACCAGGAGATCGCCAGCGTGACGGGGATGGGGAACCTCAGCGGCGTGCGCGAGATGCAGCACACCTTCAACAGCTGCTCGGGGCTCACGGAGATCGACCTCTCCGGGCTCGACCCGTCCTCGCTCGAGGACCTCGCCTACACCTTCGGAGGGTGCGGGTCGCTCGTGACGATCTGGGCGGACGCCGGCTGGGCCTTGCCGTCCTCCGGCGTCTCCGGCTTCCAGACGTTCTACCAGTGCTCCTCGCTCGTGGGCGGGGCTGGCACGACCTACGCGAGCTCGCGCGCGGGCTACCAGTACATGAGGATCGACGGCGCGGGCGGCGCCGGCTACCTCACCGCGAAGGGCTCCTAAAGGGCACCCCTCCGGCGCGTGCGGCGCCTGCGCCGCCCGGGCCGGAGGGGGGGACGCGCCGCCGGATACCGCTTGGGACGAGCCTGCCGTGCGGGCGGCGCGAGGGGCGGGGTCAAGCGACCTCTTTACCCGTCGCTCTACCAGTCGTCATCGTCCGTGGTCGTGTCGGCGAAGTACTCCTTCTCCATATCGTTGACCGCGCCTGCAACCTTATGCTTGTCGCTACTGCTCAGTGACTCATACTTTGCGTCCCAGTCATCGTGGTCTAGGGTCCACAGATTATCAATCAGCTCTTCTACCAGCTCGGGGTTGTTTCTGCGCCTTCCCATTTTTTCCTTTCCTTCTCTACTCTTCTCGGTTTAGCGTTGACCATTGAGGTGGTATCGATAGTCGGCTAACGTCCTTCCGCCTTCCGAGCACCCGTCTCTAAGGGCTGCCGACGCTAGCTCCAGGTGGCACCTGTCCTTTTCCGCGCAGAGCTCGGTCAAGTCGCTAATCCTCCAGTCCTTCGCGCTCAGTAGTGCGTCTTTCTTTTTAAGCAGTTTTCTCTGGAGCTCAATTGTTCTCCCTTGTTTGACGCATACCACCGTCAGCACCAGACATCCAACTCCAAATGCGATTTCTATCCCGTGGCTCTTTACGAACGCTAGGGCCTTTTGTCCTCTTGTTCTTGGGCCTTCTTCACGCTCGGATCGGCCATCCACTGCTACCGCATCTCTTTCGCGCATGTTTCACCGCCCCCTTTTCATCATTTGCTTCACGATTGGCAATACAACAAGACTTGTCAGCGGTGGCATTGCCGCCGCCATTGCCGTCGGCAGTGCCTCCGCGATTGCCGCTGCCATCTTTCTATCGGCGAGCACGTTCGTCGCCACGCTCATTCCGTCCATTGCGTCCATCTGCGCCTCGTCTTCTGCGCCGTTGGATTCTTCCGTCTCGTCGGAGAGAGCTTCCTCCACCGGTTCGTCCACCAAAGACTGAATGACCTGGGCGAGAGCAGTGTTTTCGCTGATCATAGCCTCATGGTTGAACACCGCCCTCAGGGCAAGATACTGCGTCTTCGTCATCTTCGTTTTGTTGTGCTCCAGGCTGTTGATCGTCTGCCTCGAGACACCAATCTCCTCGCCCAGTCGCTCTGTTGTCCACCGCGCGACGTTCCTGATCACGGAGAGGTTCTTCTGCATGCGGTTTATCTTTTCCTGCTCCGCCATCCCCATCTTGCTCCTCCTTCTTAACGTCTTGTCATCATCCATACTATGTGTAAAGAATCTTTACTGTTTGTCAGAATCTTATATTCACGGTATCCACACTTCGGCGTGAACTCCTTTGTGAAGCGACGGAAGGCGACGCTTCGCAACATACCCGCAGCTAGACATGCCTGTTTGTGACTACCGTCGACACTTCTCCCAGAGGGCGGGGCGTTCCCGTCCGGGGAGGAGGCGCGCATGGAGTCGGTCGTCGCGGCGCTCGTGACGGGGGTGCTCACCCTCGCCGGGGTGCTCGTGTCCAACTCGCGCAGCCG
>CASELS010000125.1 GCA_949288855.1 uncultured Collinsella sp.
CCTGCCCCAGCACCCCTACTACCAGGTGCCCGAGGAGCCGCCGGCGTTCGTGCTCGCAGTGAACGATTACTCCCAGCAGGCATAAGCGTCCCGGGGGCGCCGGGGGCTCTCCGGGCGTGGTCCTCGGCTTTGCCTGCGGGAAACGCCCGGAAGGGCACCCGGCGCCCCGCAGGCGCTCACCGCGCGACGAGCTCGTGAAAAAGAGGAGGAGAATGGTCATGGAGTTTGTAAAGCTGAACAATGGTGTTGAGATGCCTGTGCTTGGGTATGGCGTGTTCCAGACGCCACCGGAGGAGACGGCGCGCTGCGTTAGCGAGGCGCTCCAAGTGGGATACCGCCTTATCGACACCGCGCAAGCCTATGGCAACGAGGACGGCGTGGGCGAAGGCATTCGCAAAAGCGGCGTGCCGCGCAATGAGGTCTTCATCACCAGCAAGATCTGGGTCTCTAACATGAACTACGAGCGCGCAACCGCCTCGATTGACAAGACGCTCAAAAAGCTCGGCACCGACTATCTCGACCTCATGCTCCTCCATCAGATGATGGGCGACTACCCAGGCGCCTACCGCGCCATGGAGGATGCCTACAAGGCCGGCAAAATCCGCGCCATCGGCGTCTCCAACTGCTATCCGGAGCGTCTTGTGGACCTCTGCACCCTTGCGGAGGTGCCGCCGGCGGTCAATCAGATTGAGACGCACCCATTCCGTCAGCAGGATGCCGCCCACAAGGTCATGGAGCGCTTCGGTGTGACGCACGAGGCGTGGGGGCCTTTCGCTGAGGGCAAGAACGGCATCTTCACTAACGAGGTGCTCACCAAGATTGGCGCCAAACATGGCAAGACCCCAGCGCAGGTGGCGCTTCGCGCCCTCATCCAGAAGGGCGTCGTAGTCATTCCTAAATCCACGCATCGTGACCGCATGGAGCAGAACTTCGATATCTTCGACTTCACGCTCGATGATGTCGACATGGCCGCGTTCTCCGCACTTGAAGATCCGACCTTCCCGCGCATCTTCGACCACTTCGATCCTGACACCGTGGGCTGGATGCTTGGCGAGCTCGTGAAAAAGCAGCAGCTCGGCGGCGGCACGTTGTACTAGCCAATGTAAAACCATGCGCCTCTAAGGCGCAGCCTCAACTCCATCACGCAACAGGAGGATAACCCATGCTTGACCAACTCAAAGACCAGCTCATCGAGACCAGCCAGCGCTTCTGGGACGCTATGGAACACGCTGACGAGGCCGGCATGCGCACCATCGCCGACCCCGCCTGCACCTTCGTGCACATCGGCATCACCGCCCCGCTCGATCAGGAGATCGAGTTCTACACCTCGGGTGCCTTCAAACCCACGAGTATCGTGTTCCACAACCAGACGCCGAGCATCTTTGGCGACACCGGCGTGGTCATCACCGACTGCGACTACGCCCTTCTGCTCGATGGGCAGGAGACCGCGCACCACTTCGCCGTGACCGAGGTTTACCATCGCGCGGACGACGAATGGAAGCTCGTCGCCTTCTCGTTCACCGCACTCGTATACTAAATGCAAATCAGTAAACAATCCCGACGACAATGAGGAATCCCATGTCAAAGCTCTATCTCATGCGCCACGGTCAAACCCTCTTCAACGTGCTCAAGCGCAAGCAGGGCTGGTGCGACTCGCCTTTGACCGACCTCGGCATCGAGCAGGCGCGGGGCGCCGGCCGCTGGTTTGCCGAGCACGGCGTAGCGCTTGATCACGCCTACAGCTCCACCTCCGAGCGTGCCGTCGATACGCTTGAGCTCGTGCTTGCCGAGAGCGGCCAAGGCGACCTCGCCTACGAGCGTGTGAAGGGTCTCAAGGAGTGGAACTTCGGCTCGTTCGAGGGCCTTACCGAGGACGTGAACCCGCCGCTTCCCTACGGCGACTTCTACGTGCCCTTCAGCGGCGAGGGCGAGATGGCGTTCCGCGCGCGCCTCGTCGAGACTCATCTCCTTATAGACGACGGGAATGTCCTCCTTGATCTTCTCGTTGACGAGGTCTTCCACCGCCTTGA
>CASELS010000126.1:0-1597 GCA_949288855.1 uncultured Collinsella sp.
CTCGTCGGCGAAGGCCCGGCCGGCGGGCGTGGGCGAGACGAGCTTGGTGCGGCGGTCGTCCTCGGCGGGCGCGAGCGTGACCAGGCCGCGCGCCTCGAGCGTCTTGAGCGCGGAGTTGACCGTCTGCTTGGAGTACGAGAAGTCGCCGGCGATCTGGCGCTGCGTGACGCTGCCGCCGGAGACCTCGAGCGCGTACATGATCCAGTACGCGGTCTCCGACAGACCGCAGTCGCGCGCGAGCTCGTAGTAGAGCTTGTCGCTCTCGCGGTAGAGCACGTCGATCTCTCGCGCGCTCGTGAGCTGGTCGTGCGTGGGCACCTCTCCCCCTTCTCCCGGTTGCGAGGTGTCAGATTAGTCCGATTTCGGATGGTTGTCAAGGCGGCGCGAGACAAAGGCGCCGAGACAGAGAAACGGCACAGAATCGGCCTCCAAAAAGCGCGATTCTGTGCAGTTTCTCTGTCTCGGCGAAGGTGGCACGGGCGAGAAGAACGCGCCCACGCAAAAGGGGCCCGGACCTGAGTCCGAGCCCCTCCAAGTCGCCTTGTTCGCTAGAGCTTAGAGCTTGCGGACGTTGGAAGCCTGGAGCTTGCCGTTCTGGCCGGTGGTGATGTCGAACTCGACGGCCTGGCCCTCGTCCAGCGTCTTGAAGCCGTCCATCTGAATCTCGGAGTAGTGGACGAACAGGTCGTCGCCGTCCTCACGAGAGATGAAGCCGTAGCCCTTGTCCGGGTTGAACCACTTGACAGTACCCTGTGCCATGTCGTGCCTTTCTTTCATACGCCCCGCGGGGCAAAAGCTGCGCTTGCGCGCGATACCCGTGGCGATTGCCACGAGGGATATGTTACCCCGAAACGTCTCGCTCAGACGCGACAATCCACTGGGGGCCGATTCACCGCCGGTGGGGCGAGAAGGACGAGGGAGCCAGCGCCGACAAGCGACCTAGAAGACGGGATGGGTGGCGGCAAACGCAACGGGGTCCTTCATGAGCTCTCGCGCGAGCTCCCAGTCCTCCGGCGAATAGAGTGCAGAGTCCAACAGCCCCGCCTCGTCAGCTGCACGGTACTCCTCCGCCCACCGCTTGGCAAAGGCCTCGTGATACTCCTCGGCAATGCGGTTGTAGTTCCATCGATAGGTGCCGAGCTTGAGGACGTTGAGCATCTTGCCGAAGTCCTTCATCCGCTTTGGATCCTCGGCAAGGAAGGCCTCGCTGACCTCGTACTCTCCGCAGACCTCAAAAACCTTTGAGCTTGACTTTACGGACGACTCGTCACGATTGACCCGGTAGTGAAGATACGCGTCGCGAAGGAGCGCAACACGATGCGACGCAGCCCATGAGCGAAAGACGAAGGAGGTGTCCTGGAAAGACGCCCCAGGGGTCTCGTTGAAGCGAATGTTGTTACTAACGAGCATCTCGCGTCGGTAAAGCGCCGTCCAGATAATGGGCAGCACCCTCAGAACATCGAGCATGTCCCGAGGGTCGAAGACACGACGATACGGGAAGGGGGCAAACGGCTCGAGCTTAACGTCTTCCTTTCCGTCGTACTCGAAATAGTTGGACTTCACCAGATCGAGATTGTGGCGAGACGCAAACTTGTAG
>CASELS010000126.1:1611-2709 GCA_949288855.1 uncultured Collinsella sp.
ACTCGCCATGTCGAGACCACAGTTCATAGAGGCCCCGTAGCCGGAGTTGGCCTTATCGATAATCTTGAACCGTGAGTCGTTCTTACTATAGGACTCCAGAATCTCAAGAGAGCCGTCGGTTGACCCGTCGTTGATACAAATGAACTCGATGTTCTTCAGGGTCTGAGCCTTAAGGCTGTCAAGGCACTGAGGAAGATACTTCTCGACGTTATATACCGGAGTGAGAACGGAGACGGCCGGTCTCCCCTTTGCACTGCGAGTGAGAAAAGGCCACATGTAATCCTCCAAAAAACGTGGCAACTTACGCCAGAGGGTACCACAGCCCTATTCCAGCGTCACGGGGCTGAGCGTTTTCCAGTTCAGACATTCTCGAAGAAAGCGGCGGGAGCCCTTCGAACCCACCTCGTCCAACGAGAGCATCATCTCTTGAGCACTCCCCTCACTTTCCGATAAAGCCAACGGGGAAAGACGGTAGCCGCAAACCCAAAACGGTAGCTCGCCGACTCGTACACGTCTCGAAGCTCCCGCTCCCTATCTCGAAGCGCCGAGCGCAACCCACGAGCGTCAGCCAGCGCCATCTCGACGCGGACATCGCGATCATACGCTACAAAATCATCAGGCTCGCGCTCCAAGAGGGATGTGCAGAATTCGAAATCCGCCCTATCAAAGAAGTGTCCCGCCTTATGACGTTCAATCAGCCCGGTGCGAGACAGCCGCTCCCTGGCCGCCCTGCAATACTCCCGCTGCCCACCAATGCCCTTGAGACAGTGGTACGTGGACGCAATAAACGCGAGGCAAGCACTATCAGTGCCGCAAAGATGCTCGGGGGCGCTCGTTTTGATAAAGTCCCTGAGCTCCTGAAAAGACTTCATTCCCGCATCCAGCAAAGAGACGCAGTCCTCGGAAACCGCCTCATAAGCGCGGAGTTCAACTTCAGCAGAAGGGACGTAGCAAACTCGGCGCGAACTTAGGAGGCAGCGAGCCACGCCGTTTTCGTCCAGTCTAGAAACGCCTGCCTCCCCAATCAGGGACCGGCGAATCAACTTGTTCGCCGATGAGGAATGTTGTATCACCGGGAACGGTAACTTCAACTTTACG